>DATGXG010000020.1 GCA_035299085.1 Bacteroidales bacterium
GTCTTCTATAGTCTTATTCTGGATAGGTTTATGTATTTAAATTTATAACATTTCCAGAAAAAAAAGGTTTTTCCAATCATGAAAGATGAAAGCATGATTTCCGGAATATTCAAATACTTTTTAAATTAGCAGTAAAATAACAGCATATGAAACTCAGCGAAGGAGCAAAAGATCTCCGGAAAATCATAGAAAAGGCTATAGAAGACCATAAAATCAGCAAAGCCGAATACGATATGATCATTCACCAGGCAACGGTAGACGGCAATATTGACCGCCAGGAACAGGCCCTGCTGAGTGAATTGCAGGAAATGATCGCAGATAAGACGATTAAGCTGGTGCCGTAGTTCGGCTTACAAAGAGATCGTCATTGCGAACCCCGATTCCTGCGGGGTGAAGCAATCTGCCTGCACGGGCAGAACGCAGAACAAGGGCAGTTTTCAGTATTTGGTATTCAGTGTTGCAGTGTTCGGTCAGGGACGATAGGGACCTTAGGGACTATAGGAATGCATCCAGTCACCAGTCACCAGTCACCAGTCACCCTTGGCCGCCGAAGCTTCAGCGAAGGAGGCAATCACCACTGCAGACTCTGACAGGTCCTGCCGGACTCTGTCAGGTCAATCGTAAATCGCCTATATCGTAAATCGTTACCTTATTTCTTCATTACTTTGTAAACCGTTCTATTCTCCCCCGCATCAATCATCAGGTAATACGCTCCGGGTTGACCGGTTAAATTCATCTTCATATACCGGCTGTTATGGAACTGTTCTTTTCTGATGACTTTCCCTTCATTCGTTAGCAGGGTAATTACAGCATTCTCATAAGTCTTTGCCGCATCAATCGTTACAAATTCCCCGGCCGGATTCGGATAAACCAGCACTCGGTTGTTTGCCTGGCCTGGCAAACCGGTAAGAATAACTTCATAGGCTTCAGAAGTATCAACACAAACCCCCTCTGAAACGATTACAGCATATAGGCCATTTGATATGGCTGTAAATTCGGGATTAATAGCTCCGGTTATCGGAGTATTCCCGTTTCCTGCATCAATCCACTGGTACATTCCGCCTTCCTGCAATGAAGTGAGTACGGCCTGATCCTGGATAATCCCTGTATTCACGTGGTCAACGGACAGATTAACCGTAATGATGCTGTCACATCCGCAGCCTGAGACAAGGGTATCCTTATATTGACCATCCTGTTTCCAGACCTGAGTTCCCCCGGGCGATATCATGCTGTCACATACCGTCAGCACGAGTTGAGAAAATGAATTATGATTAATTGTAAGATTTATGTTTAAAATGCTGTCTACTGCCTGGTATCCTTTCACTGTATCCGCATAAACACCCGGAGTTTTCCATATATAATTTCCACTGGGTGAAATCATACTGTCGCAGGCTACCAGGTTCTTATTGTAAACTTCATGGACATCCGGAAAGTATTCAAAAAGTTCCATTCCGGAAGTGGCATCCGTGGCCTGGAAACATATCCGGTCATCGAAAACTATTAGTCCCGATGGTGATGAACTTTCAACACCCGGATAAATATCGGCCGCCAGGGTGGGTTTGATTCCGTCAAATTGCCACAGCTCGCGACCATGTATGCCATCATCGGCACTAAAAAACAAAATGCCGTTTCTTATGACCGGAGATAGTGGCCAGGAAGATGATGTCCCTTTAAAAAGATCAAAAACCAATTCAGTTGTACCCGTGCTGTCCACCTTCCACCATTCGGTGCCGTGCAGGCTGTCATCTGCGGTGAAATATAAATAATTATCAAAAACTATATAATTATCGATATTGGAAGAATGTGGCCCGGGATAAATGTCATCCACCAGCTGAGGAATATTATCCGTACCCAGGCTCCATAGTTCACTGCCATGAATTCCGTCGTTGACAAGGAATAGAAGCCGGCCTTTGAAAACAATGAATTTTGAAAGATTCGTGCCGAGGGCTTCAGTGCCATAGGCGCCAGGATTGAAATTTGTAATCCTTTCTGCAGGATTAAACCCATCGGTCATCCAGAGTTCAGGGCCTGCTGAATCAATGTCGGTAAAATAAACCCGGCCGTTATAACCTGTTAAGTGATAGGCCTGTCGCACCGGCGTAAACGCTACCGGTTTTTGATTGGGTTTATATTTCCACATCCGGTTGACACCTGTGCTATCCTGTGCTGTAAAAAATAAGCTATGCTCATATGAATACAGGTTATCAGGGGTTGATTTAAACTTAACCAGTTCTGTATCCGGAGCCTTAAAAGTTCCTTCACGGTAATTGTATCCATAAAGATTGTACAGATGAAACCCCATATTATCAAAACTTCCATGATATCCAAAATATACAGTGCTATCCAGTTCAACTAATTCGGAAATATCATAAAAACTTTCAACCCAGCTAGCTTCTTGTCCGTCATAGGCAAGCAGACTACAAAAGGTCTTGCCACATGAGCCTACATAGAATATACTCTTCATTAAATTTTGCATACTGGTACTCGCATACCCATAAAATCCCGGTGCCTTTACAGGTGTATTGAGACCATCATAAACCATAAATCGTGGACTGTAATGGATAGTGCTTGTGAAATAAAGTTTGTTATTGAGAACTATTAAATTCTCCGGGGTCGATCCGAGTGTTTGCCGGCATATTTTTGCAACTAAAAATGGTTGGCTGCTTCCGTCAAACTTATAGATTTCATTATTATTGCCGTAATAAAACGCATGGTTAAAGATTTGTATGAACCCACTTTTATCAGGCAGGCTTTGGGATCCAAAGGCATAAGTTTGAGTGACTTCACCTGTAGTTGAAAGTTTGAAGACTTTCTTGGTTACCTCATCGGTTATATATAAATCACTATCAATTTGTCCAAGGAATGAATATGCCCATTCTGAAGAATGTCCGGGAAATTTTACCGGTTCATTTAAGTTATCAAAACTCCAGACAGATGTAAAATCATTGTATGTTGCAGTAAAGTACAGTTTGTTATTAAAATTGATTAATTCATCAACGCCCTGGAATTTTTCAATCTTGCTTAAATTTGTACCGTCGAACACCCATAGATAGGGATCAACATTACGGTCAAAATACATGGTATCATTAATAATGATCCGATCATCTATAAACTTAGGTATGCGGCCAATTTTCTCAGGTGCCTGAATGCCGTCCGATTTCCAGAGTGTATACCAGTCTTGAGCACTGTCAGGCGAAGTAAAATACATGGAATTCTTCATTATGAAGGCGAAATTGACCGTTTTCAGGTATTGGTCTGATACCATTAAAAGTGAATCTTTTACATCCAGGGTCCATAATGCGCTGTCGGCCCACACTTTAAAGTATAACCTGTGATTCAATTCACCCAGGAATGAAACATCTCTGGTAAGAGAGGGCTTAACTTGTTTCAGATTTATGCCGTCATATAACCAAAAACAGGATGAATTGGCCTTTGTCTGCTCCCAGCATAGAATCTTATTATTAAAACAATAAACGGGCTGATGCAGACCTGATTTAACTTTTTCCGGTGTATGAATGCCATCGCAAAAGAACCACTGCCCATCAGTGTCAAAATACATCAAATCATTGTAAATAAAAGGAGTCCCGAAAAACTTAAGCTCTTCATGACGTACTGCTTTGTCAGATCGATCAATTGCCCATAAACTGTTATTATATATCGCATCATCCGCACGAAAATACAACTTGTCACGAAAAATGAATGGTGCTCTCGGATGGGCCTGTCCGGGAGTAGTATCAAAATCCGCAACCAGTCTGACCTTTTGGGCTTTAAGATTTATGGCAACAAATACCAGGATAAGGCAAAACAGGGATTTTACAGGGAAGAAGAGAATTTTTACTGGCATAAATTAGTTTTTGGGTATACTAATATATAAAACAGCTCATTAAATGATTTGGAATTTTGACAAATGGCTCAATATCAGTGGTATTTGGTGTATTTTGTTTGAAGTTTGAGGTTAGTTCAGAGTTTTAGGGTTCAGTGGTTTAGGGTTCAGTGGTTTAGGGTTCAGTGGTTCAGAGTTTAAAAGTTCAGGGACCTTAGGGACATTAGGGACTATAGGGATGCATCCAGAATCCTGCATCTAGTATCCAATCACCAGTCACCAGTCACCAGTCACCAGTCACCAGTCATCAATCACAGGTCTGAGCTTGTCGAAGACCTGGTTGTTCTCTGTTATGATCCCGGTGGCCGAGCTTGCCGAGGCCGGCTTGTCGAAGACCAGGTTGCTCTCTGTTATGATCCCGGTGGCCGAGCTTGCCGAGGCCATCTTGTCGAAGATCCTCCTGAAATCCTAAATTGTAAAGACTCTGACAGTTCCTGCCGGACTCTGTCAGGTCAATCGTAAATCGTAAATCGCTAAATCGTAAATCGTAAAGACTCTGACAGGTCCTTCCGGACTCTGTCAGGTCAATCGTAAATCGCAAATCGCTAAATCGTATATCGTAAATATTTTATCCTGAACAGGGCAGTAGTAACACCCCACGCCAGTATCGCCCCTATCATTGCCCCGCAGATCACATCTATGGGAAAGTGGACGCCTAAGTATATGCGGCTGAAGGATACTATGGCAGCCCAAATCAACATTCCGGCCGTGACCCATTTAAATTTAAATAACCGGGAAATAAAAACAGCGAGTGCAAATGAATTCGCTGCATGCCCTGATACAAACCCATACGAACTGCGGCAGTAGTTATGCACCAGGTGAACCAGGTGGCCTATTTCGGGATCTTTGCACGGCCTGTATCGCTTTACATTGTTCTTCAGCAGGTTCGCGACCTGGTCGCTCAGTGTGATCAGAACCACAACGGCAAGCAGTATCCAGAGGCTTTTCAACCTGTATTTCCGGATTATAAAAAAGAGCAGGACGGCATAAAGCGGTATCCATTCCAACTTACCGGAAACGAAATACATCAAACTATCGAGGAAAGGCGTATTGTGGCCGTTTATCCACAACAACCACTGCTTATCCAGGTGAATAAGCGAATCAATCATCTGAAGGAGTATTGAGTTCCTTCCAGAGCATATCCTTAAGTTTCTGAAGATTCAGTCCGGTTGTGGATGAAATAAACACAAAAGGAATGTCGGGAAGATCCTTTTTCATTTCAGCCATAAGCTCGTCATCAGCCAGGTCGCATTTGGTTATGGCAAGCACTCTTTTCTTATCAAGGAGTTCGGGATTGAATTCCTTTAGTTCATTAAGCAGGATGTCATACTCTTTTGCAATGTTCTTTGAATCGGCCGGGATCATGAAAAGCAGGATGGCATTTCTTTCAATATGCCGGAGGAACCGCAATCCAAGTCCCCTCCCCTCATGCGCTCCTTCAATGATACCGGGTATATCGGCCATAACGAACGAGCGCGAATCGCGATATTGAACAATGCCGAGATTGGGTACAAGGGTTGTGAAAGGATAATCGGCAATCTTGGGTTTGGCAGCCGAAACAACCGAAAGCAGCGTGGATTTACCTGCATTGGGAAAACCAACCAACCCGACATCGGCAAGTATTTTCAGTTCCAGTGTGAAATATCCTTCAACTGAAGGCTCACCCGGCTGAGCATAGCGGGGAGTCTGGTTTGTGGCCGATTTGAAATGCGTGTTGCCCAATCCGCCTTTACCGCCTTTTGCCAGAATATGCTCCTCGTCTTCGTGTGTAATTTCAAACAGAAACTCGCTGGTTTCAGCATTCCGGGCGATTGTGCCAAGAGGAACTTCAATGACAACATCCTTTCCGTCAGCACCTGTTGAGTTTGCCCTCAGACCGTCCTCACCGTTACCGGCGAAAATGTGCTTCTGATAACGCAGGTGAAGCAGGGTCCAGAGCTGGTGGTTGCCCCTGAGAATGATATGTCCGCCCCTGCCGCCGTCACCGCCGTCAGGACCACCTTTCGGAACAAACTTCTCTCTCCGCAGGTGGGCTGAACCCTTGCCTCCCCGGCCCGACCGGCAGAAAATCTTTATGTAGTCTACGAAGTTTGATTCCATTTTTGATGTTTGAACAGATCGTCATTGCGAGCCCCGGTTCCTACGGGGCGAAGCAATCTGCCAGCACAGGCAGCTCCTCGCAACGACGGCTACACCTCCTCAATCGCCCCGCACAACCTTGCAAAAATATCTTCAATTGTGCCCATGCCATTTACTGCTTTGTATTTTCCCTGTGCATTATAGTAGTCGATAACCGGTGATGTTTCACGGTTGTAAACGGCTATGCGGTTTTCAATTACGTTGATATCCTGGTCATCGGCCCTGCCTGAAACCTTGCCTCTTCCCAGGAGACGGTTCACCAGTTCCTGTTTTTCAACGTCAAGTGCCAGCATTACAGTAATCGCCGTGTTCTTCTTTTTAAGAAGATTGTCGAGTGCGGATGCCTGTGCTTTTGTTCTCGGGAAACCGTCAAATATAAAGCCATTCGCATTTTTATTCTGGTCGAGCTTTACTTCGATCATGCCAATAACCACTTCGTCCGGAACAAGTTCGCCACGGTCCATAAATTTCTTGGCTTCAAGTCCTAACGGTGATTTTGCAGCCAGTTCACCTCTTAAAATATCTCCGGTTGAAAGGTGCACCAGTTTATATTTTTCAAGAAGGCTTACAGCCTGAGTTCCTTTTCCTGCCCCCGGAGGGCCGAATAAAACAAGATTAAGCATGATTTGTATAATGAATTATGGTTTATGAATTCTACTCACTGAGCTTGTATATCCCTCGCAGATTCCGTCCGTATCCTTCGTAATCAAGGCCGTATCCTACAACAAAATCCTTTGGAATGCTGAAGCCTACGTAGTCTATTTTGATGTCTCTTGTATACAGTTCGGGCTTGAGCAATAAGGTAGCCACATAGATCTGCTTGGGCATGAAACCTTTTATCTGCTGGATAATGCTTTCTATAGTAACACCAGTATCAATAATATCTTCAATAATCACAACGGTTTTATCCTTAAGGACTTCATTGATACCGATCAGCCTTTTTACATTACCGGTACTTACTGTTCCCTTGTAAGAAGTAAGTTTAACAAATGATACCTGGGTATTGAAATTGATCTTCCTGAGCAAATCGGAAGCGAACATGAAGGCCCCATTCAGAATGCCGATGAAAATAACTTCTTCATTTTTCAGATCTGAATTGATGCGGTCGGCCATATTTTGTACTTCCGCCTGGATTTTTTCCGGCGGTAGAAACAGTTGGAATTCCTTATCCAGTATTGTAATTTTGAACATAAACCGATTTCAATAAATCGTCGCAAGATACGAATAATTGAATTAAATTAGACCTGAAATTAAAATTTGGACTATGACGCCTTTGGTAAGTATCATTATGGGAAGCACTTCTGACCTCCCGGTTATGGAAGCTGCTGTTAAGTTTCTGGATGAACTTGAAATTCCGTTTGAAATTAATGCACTTTCAGCACACCGTACTCCCGAAGAAGTTGAAAAGTTTGCCAAAAATGCCTCCGACAGGGGTATAAAAGTAATAATTGCCGCTGCCGGTATGGCCGCCCATCTTCCGGGGGTCATCGCCTCAATGACCACACTGCCTGTAATAGGCGTTCCCATAAAAGCATCACTCGAAGGATTGGATTCACTCCTTGCCATAGTTCAGATGCCTCCGGGTATCCCGGTTGCAACAGTGGGTATCAATGCCTCGCTCAATGCCGGTATACTGGCCGCCCAGATGATCGCCCTGCATGATGAAAAGGTGGCCGGCGCTGTAAGGAAATATAAAGAAGGTCTTAAGAAGAAAATTGTTTCGGCAAACGAGGAATTATCCAAACTCAGTTATAAGCATAAGGTTGGTTAATTGATATAAACCGTTATTTACCGTTACAGCAGATTTGAAGGCAGGAATATATATTTCCTGGCTTGTGCTGGTTTTGTATTCAATGACCGGCCGGGCGCAAAATGTCTTTTACCCCGATGAAGATCTGCATTTTTCAAACCGGGTAACCCATTTGCCTGCCCAGTGGTCGCTTTCATACAATCCAGCAAACCTGGCCGGAATCGATAAAGCTTTTTTCGGTATTTATTGCAGGAATTTATACCGGATTGAGGGACTGAATGCAGCCGCATTCGGGTGTGCCGTACCATTCGGGCAAGACGTTTTTGAATTTTCAGCGTACAGTGTGGGATTTCATGAAATGCATGAAAACCGGTTCGGCTTGTCATACGCCAAAAAATTAACCAGCTGGCTGCAGGCAGGAATAGGCTTGCACCTGGACCGGCTTAACCAGCCCGCAGGATATAATGACTTATACGCTGTTGTGCCCTCTGCCGGAGTCCGGTTTTACCCGGTGAAAAATATGGTAACTGCTTTCTCAGTGTACAACCCGGCCAATCAGACTTACAGACCCGTAGGTTATGCCATCCTGCCTTCACACTATTCTTTTTCATCCGGATACCAGTTAGGGGATGAATTCTTTATCGGGCTTCTTGCGGGTAAAACTGCAGGCCAACCTCTTCACTATTCAGCAATTACTGAAATTGTTCCTGCAAAAAACCTGTATTGCGCTATTCAAATTCATTTTAACCGCATACCGGCATATACCGTTGAAGGGGGGTATATCTCCGGCCGACTTGCAGCGGTTTTCGGGTTCTCGTACCAACCGGTAGGCGGCTGGAGCCCGTCACTGAATTTGATGTATTCTGTAAGGTAATCCCGGTTAAGAAATCTGTGAATTCCAGTACCCTGAAATTCTACAGATTCTAGATCGGGATAGAACTGCCTAAATCAAATTTTAATGCTATTTTTGCGATTCACTTTAATATCTGATAGGTTAAAATGTCTGATCAGCGCAGTGTTGCGATTATCGGAAGCGGCAGCTGGGCAACTGCCATCGCCAAAATTTTGCTGAATAATGTTACTCAGTTAAACTGGTTTATCCGCTCACAGGAAACCATTGACCACTTTCTCAAATTTCATCATAACCCGAAATACATCAGTGATATTGAATTTGATACAAGCCGGATACGGTTTTTTAATTCAATTGAAGAAACAATCAATAGTTCCGATATCCTGATTTTTGCGGTTCCTGCTCCTTTTCTTAAAGAGGTGTTGTCGGGATGTACTATTGATTTTGGTGAGAAGCATATCATTTCGGCTATTAAAGGGATTGTCCCTGTTGAAAATCTCACAGTTGCCGAATTCTTTAACCAGAAGTATGGCGTTCCTTTCAGGAATATCAGCATCATAGCCGGACCATGTCACGCTGAAGAAATTGCGCTCGAGAGACTGTCCTATCTGACCCTTGCTTCAGCCACAAAAGAACAATCAGAGGAACTTGCCGGACTCCTGCGTTGCCATTTTGTGAAGGTTATGTCTTCAAAAGACATTTACGGTACCGAGTATGCTGCTGTTTTAAAGAATATCATCTCTATTGCGGCAGGAATCTGCCATGGACTGGGATATGGCGATAATTTCCAGGCAGTGCTTATATCCAATGCCATGCTGGAGATCAAGAGATTTCTTGTAAAAACCTATAAAAGCAAACGAAAGTTCCTCAGCTCGCCCTACCTGGGCGACGTTTTGGTTACCGCTTATTCTCAATTCAGCCGTAACCGTACATTCGGAATGATGATTGGCAAAGGTTACTCGGTAAAATCCGCTCAGCTTGAAATGAATATGATAGCCGAGGGTTATTATGCCGTAGCCTGCATCCGCGAAATGAATAAGGAATTCGGGGTGAACATGCCGATAACAGATGCTGTTTATCATATTCTGTATGATAAGGTATCACCTGCACTTGAAATAAAACTTTTAACTGAAAAACTCAAATAACCAAACTGTCATGGAAGCGTTGAAAATTGATATCAGCAAAGTATTCGGATTTGTACCCAAAACCGATATTTATAAAATGGAAGGCAAAGCCATTGAATCGGTAAAAGCCCTGGAACAGAAAACCGGAAAGGGAAACGATTTCCTTGGCTGGGTAAACCTGCCTTCTTCCATATCGGATGCTGATTTAAAAGATATAGAAAAAACATGCGCCAAAATCAGGAAAAAGGTGGAAGCTGTTGTTGTTATCGGTATCGGCGGCTCATACCTGGGTACCCGGGCTGTTTCCGAAGCTCTGTCTCCTGTGTTCTTTCATCTTAAAGCAAGTCGTAAGAACCCGGTGCTGCTTTATGCCGGCCATAATATCGGTGAAGACTACCTGAACGAATTGATGGACCTTCTTAATGATATGAAATATGCCATTGTTGTGATTTCAAAGTCGGGAACGACAACGGAACCTGCAATCGCATTCCGGATTCTCAAAAATCACCTCGAAAAGAAAGAAGGGAAGGAAGCAGCAAAAGAACTTATTATTGCCATTACCGATGCGAAAAAAGGGGCATTACGGACTACAGCCACGCAGGAAGGCTATAAAACATACGTTATTCCTGATGATGTAGGAGGCCGCTATTCGGTTCTTACCCCGGTGGGATTGGTTCCGCTTGCCCTTGGCGGAGTTGATATCCGTGCTCTTGTTAAGGGTGCCGCTGATATGGAAAAATTGACCGCTTCTTCGGTTGAATTCGCGAAAAATCCTGCCTGTATATACGCTGCTGCGCGCTATATGCTTTATCGTTCAGGGAAAAAAATAGAGATCCTTGCTAATTTTGAAAATAAACTTCACTTCCTGGCTGAATGGTGGAAACAACTTTACGGTGAAAGCGAAGGTAAAGAAGGCAAAGGCATATTTCCCGCCAGTGTTGACCTTTCCGCTGATCTCCATTCAATGGGACAGTACATCCAGGAAGGTGAACGCATTCTCATGGAAACCGTTATATCCATAAGTGAACCGGCCACAAAACTGGCCATTCCCAAAGAGAAAGCGGATCTCGACGGACTGAATTATATCGCCGGAAAACGGATTGATTCTGTTAATAAAATGGCTGAACTCGGAACTGCACTGGCTCATGTGGATGGCGGAGTCCCCAATATCCACATCGAAATCCCCAAATTGAACGAGTACTACCTTGGCCAGATCATGTACTTTTTTGAAAAAGCCTGTGGAATAAGCGGTTATCTCCTGGGAGTTAATCCCTTTGACCAACCGGGCGTGGAAGCCTACAAGAAAAACATGTTTGCGCTTCTCGAAAAACCGGGTTTTGAGGCTGAAACTAAGAAAATTAAAAGCAGAATTTAAGTAACAATTCCTGCATAATTTTCGTATAAAAAGTAAGATTTATCTGTTTCCGTTAAAGTTTAGCACGATTTTTGTATTAAAACAGGTATATCTGGTTTTGCTATATTTTTAAGTTTGCCGCTAAATCTACAGACCTTGAATTACTTAGCTCACATATACCTGTCGGGCGCCAATGAAGAAGTATTGGTAGGAAACTTCATTGGGGATTACGTAAAAGGTTTTGAGCTTGGAAAGTATAGTGAATCCATGAAAAAGGGAATCATGCTGCACAGGCATATTGATTCTTACACCGATACCAACCAGATTGTAAAGCGCAGCAAAGTCCGTCTTATAGAGAAATACCGGAAGTACTCCGGTATTATAATCGATATTTTTTACGATCACTTTCTTGTAAATGCATGGCCGGCATATTGCCATCAGCCCATTGAAGATTTCATTTTCAATGTTCATGATGTGCTTTCAAAGCACCTGGATGTATTGCCCGAAGCTGTCAGGTTATTCCTTCCTTCTTTTATAAGGAATAACTGGATTCAGAAATATTCAACTGTTGAAGGGATTGAGGATGTGCTGCACCGTATGTCGAGCCGCACCACGCTTCCCGAAGAAACAGAATATGCAATCAAGGTGCTGCGCGATGATTATGAAAAATTTGAATCTGAATTCTCCGCTTTCTTTCCCTCACTGATCAGCTTTGTCGAGAAATCCTTCGGCATCATGCTCGATCACGAGGAATGCAACCAGGACAATATTTCGTTGATTTCCTAGGCTATTAGGCTATTAGGCTATTAGGCTATTAGGCTATTGGGCTATTAACTCAAGTTGATAGGGCTAATAGCCTAATAGCCTAACAGCCTACTTCGTATACTTCGACCTCACCGAATCCAGCCTTACCAAAATAAATAGCAGCAGCGTAAAGGCCAGCATGGATGAACCGCCGTAACTGAAAAACGGGAGCGGAATACCGATAACGGGAAATAACCCGATCGTCATGCTGATATTGATGGCAAAATGGAAGAATAATATCGAAACCACTCCGTATCCATAAATACGTGCAAACTGCGATCGCTGTCGTTCCGCCAGGAAGAGAATCCTGATCAGCAAGCCGCAATACAGCAGAATGGCAATGGTTGTACCTATAAAACCCCATTCCTCACCTACCGTGCAAAATATAAAGTCGGTGCTCTGTTCGGGAACAAAATCGAGTTTTGTCTGCGTCCCTTTAAGATAGCCTTTGCCCAGAAAACCGCCGGAACCAATTGCAATCTTCGACTGGTTGAGGTTATATCCCACGTTTCTTACATCGGTTTCCTTACCCAGCAAAATATTCACACGGGTTTGCTGGTGTGGCTGCAAAATATTGTGAAATACATAATCTACAGTAAACGTGAATCCAATGAAGCCATACAGAAGAATCATAATCATGATCACATTTTTGATCCTCCTGGCAAAACATACAATCACAAAACCGATTGATCCTGCTATCAAGGCACCCAACAATTCTTTGTAAACTTCTATCTTGTAGCCCATTACCGGTAATATCCGGTGAATGCCATACCACAGTCCGGCAAGTAACACTCCTGAGATGACAGCCATTCGTGTCCTGTTGTTCGTTATGGCGAACATGGCAAGGGCAAGAATGATAAGAGCTATCAGCACGGTTGTATTGGGAAGCAATAGTGTGGCCAGAAACAACACTGTAATAAACAATGAAATGGCAAGGATCCAACCCGGCATACCTTCGCGGTACATCACAAGGATAAAGCAGGTGAATACCATCGCTGTTCCCGCATCAGGCTGAAGAATAATGAGCATCACCGGTAATCCGAGAAGCAATGCCATAACCGACATGGATTTCCACGTCCATAACCGTACATTGTATCCTCCCAGGTATTTGGCAATCGCCAGTGCGGTGGCAATTTTCACAAACTCGGCAGGCTGAAGATTGAATCCCATGATCCTGATCCACGACTGTGAGTTGTTAACCCTCACGCCGATTCCCAGAACTGCCAGCAGCAGCAAAATCGCAATGCCGTAAAAGACGTAGGCGAAGTAGTGGAAAAAGCGGTGGTCAATGGCAAACAGCACTATGATCATCAGGAAGGAAACTATGATCCACAGCAATTGGTCGCCGTAATTCATATGTATGTTGAAGATGGATGTGAATTGCTCATTGTATGATGAGGCAAATACATTCATCCAGCCGAATATCACCAGCGCCAGGTATAAAAATACTGTCGTCCAGTCGATTTGTTCGGTTATATTGAGTTTATCAATCATTGGCTTCACAACAGATTTCCATTTAACATCCTGTCTTCAAGAGGTTTCCGCCTAGGGGATATCTTGCCTTTCAGGTATTTTTCAATTAACAGACTTGCTATGGGCGCCGCATAGGTTGCACCCCACATACCGTGTTCAACATATACGGCAATGGCAATTTGAGGATGATCTTTAGGCGCAAAAGCAATGAATACCGAATGGTCTTTCCCGTGCGGGTTTTGCGCGGTACCGGTCTTTCCGCAAACCGCAATACTGTCGATACGCGCAATTGTAGCCGTACCGCCCGGACCTCCGTTAACGGCCATATACATACCCTGGGCAACCAGGTTGAAATTAGCCGTATCAATGTTGATGATGTGCTTTTGCGTGAAACGGTGCTCAATGGTATCCAGTCCTTCGATACTTTTTATTGTATGGGGAATGATGTAATAGCCGCGGTTTGCTATAATGGCAGCCTCATTGGCCATTTGTAAGGGAGTAACCAGCAACTCGCCCTGACCTATTGAAAGCGAAATAGTGGTCAGTGCACTCCAGTGGTTCTTTCCAAAGTATTTATCATAGTATGTGGCAGGTGCCACATTGCCCCTGAGTTCATTGGTGAAATCGCTTTTCAGCCTGTTCCCTATCCCGAATTCCTTTACATGCTCATACCAGGCATCGTAAGCCTCCTCGGCATTTTTATATTTCGGATTTTCGATGATCCTCCGGTATACATTACAGAAATAAGCATTGCATGAATGCTGAATCCCCTCGATGAGGTTAAGCGGACTCCTGTGATCATGGCACCCCACCGTGCGGCTTCCGTAATGATACCCTCTGGAACAGGAGAAAGAAGATTCTTTTGTAATAACGCCTTCCTGCAGGCCTATAAGCGCCTGTATCGGCTTAAATGTTGATCCCGGGGGATAATTAGCCATAAGAGCCCTGTTGAACAGGGGCTTTAAAATCGTGTCGCGCTCAAGGATCTTGTAATTGTTAGTTCTATCGCGCCCCACAAGCAGCGCCGGATCATAGGTGGGTGCTGAAACCAGTGCCAGCACTTCGCCGGTTGAGGGTTCGATGGCGACTATGCTTCCCTTGTAATTTTTCATCAGCCTTTCGCCATATTCCTGCAGATCCTCATCGATCGTGCAGGTTAGGTCCCTCCCAACAATGGCGTCCTTATCATACCGGCCGTCCTGGTAAGGGCCTTTAACCCTTCCATGAACATCTACAAGCAGAACCTCCTGGCCTTTTTCACCTTTCAGTTCCTCCTCGTAATATCCCTCGATTCCGCTGATGCCTATGTAATCGCCCATTACATAAGACTTTTTGCGCTCAATAAGTTTTTCATCCACTTCACCGACATAGCCGAACAGGTGAGAAGCCAGTGGTTTTGTGTATTTCCTCAGGGTGCGCGACCTCACATAAAACCCCGGGTATTTGAACATTTTTTCCTGCAGAACAGCATACTGCTCAGGCGAAATCTGTTTAATGAAAGGTTCACGGCGGTAACGCGGAAGCTTTGCCCTTGCTATACCTGCCCTGAGCCTGTCCATTCCAATATTCAGAATCCGGCAAAACTCAGTGCTGTCGAAAGGCCTTAGCTCATAGGGTGCAATCATCAGGTCATACGAAGGCTGATTATACACCATGAGTTTCCCTTTGCGATCATAAATCAAACCCCTTGCGGGATAGAGGATTTCGATACGCTGTGAATTATTTTCTGCTGATAATTTATAACTCGAATCGATCACCTGGATGTAAAACAGGCGTATGACCAATGCAAGTGCAGCCATCAGAAAAATAATGGCTATGATATTTCTGCGCGAGGCAAACTGATCCATTTCCTATCTTCGAAAAACAAAATACTGACTAAAAATAATAATCAGAGAGGTCAATATTGAACTTAAAAAGGCTCGTAAAAGGGTGCTGAAAAAATGATGGAAACTGAAAACTTCGAGGTAAAATAATGCAAAGTGATGAATTAAAACAAGCATCACCGTGTATTTAACAAACCATTCCATGCCAAACTGGCCGAGCCGCGGATAGGTACCCGACTGGTAACCTTCACGCGGAGAAAACATAGCCATAACAGTTGGCCTCGAGAAAGCCATAAGCACAGTGGCTGATGAATGAACTCCCGGAGTGCCCATGAACAAATCAATGATCAGTCCGAGTGCCAGACCGCAAAGCAATAAAACAAGCCTGGGCGTGGTGAAAGGCAGTAAAAGGATAAACAGGACATAAATGTAAGGATTGATATATCCTGAAAATTCAATATTGTTAAAGACCAGCAACTGAAACAGGACCAGCAAAACAAAATAGGTCAGATATTTTCCAAATTCCCTGATCATCGGCTTACCGCATTTTCAAGTGAATCAATTTCAAATTTTTCATAGTTACTGATAACCTGAACATAATCGAGCTTTCTGAATTCAGTTGACAGCTTTACCTTAACTTCATAATAATTCCCGCCCTTGAGCTTGAACCTGTCGATCGTACCCACCTGGATTCCCTCGGGAAATACTCCGCCGAAACCGCTTGTGACAATGGTATCGCCTTCGGTAAGTTTCACGTGATGAGGAATGTCAACCAGCGTGGCATACTGTGATGATGAGCCATTCCAGGATAGGGGTCCGAAATAGCCGTTCTTCTTAATCTTGGCGCTTACAACAAAATCGCGGTTAAGCACCGAGAGAACAGAAGCATAATTATCGGAAACCGATTTCACCACTCCAACAATGCCATCAGCTGATATAACGGCCATATCGGGTCTTATACCACCCATCCTGCCCATGTCGAGTGTAATATAATTATATTGCTTGTTAATCGTATTGTTTATTACGCGAGTGGTTAAATACCTGTACTTCCTTCCTGCCAGTGAATCTTGCTGTGCACTGTTTTCCAGTGATGAAGTGAGCTTATACGAAGATTTGAGGTTGTTGTATAACCGGGCATTTTCCTCGGCGAGTTTACGGTTTTCATAATGAAGCGAGAGATAATCCCTCACATTGCTCATGCGAACCGATAAGCGGCCGGAAAGGTTATGCGATGCGTTGTAAAATGCAACTTTTTGATAGGGATTCCCACTGAAAAGCAGAAACAGCGAGAAAAATTCTATCAACAGGAAAAAAATCAGGAAATGATGTTGAATTATAAAGCGGATTAAATTTCTCATGCCGACATCACCTCTGTAATTTGAAACATATTAGTCATCTTACCCTATCTTCAATCGCCTTACAGCAAACGGGATAATTCCCGGTAAATAATTAACGCAGCAGGAGCGACTGGTATTTCTCAATATTCTTAAGAATAATACCGGTTCCACGGGCTACTGCATGAAGCGGATTTTCAGCCACATTGAACGGAATGCTGATTTTATCCGTAAGTCTTTTAGCCAGACCGCGAAGCAATGCACCTCCACCGGCAAGGTAAATACCTTTCTGAACGATATCGGCATATAACTCGGGAGGAGTTTGCTCGAGAACCGAAAGAATGGCCGATTCTACTTTAGTAAGCGATTTATCGAGACAATGGGCAATTTCCTGGTATGATACCGGAATTTCAATGGGCAATGCAGTCATCATGTTAGGACCTCTCACGGTGAAATCAGATGGCGGGTTGTCCAGGTCGGGTAATGCTGCGCCGACAAAGATTTTTATATCCTCGGCAGTACGCTCACCGACTTTAATATTATGCTGATGACGCATATAGGCCTGTATATCATCCGTAAAACCATCACCTGCAATGCGGATAGATTCATTGCATACGATACCGCCAAGGGCTATAACTGCAATTTCAGTGGTCCCTCCCCCGATGTCAACAACCATGTTACCTTCGGCGGCTATGACATCAAGACCAATACCAATAGCGGCGGCCATGGGTTCATAAACCATGTATACATCACGGCCTCCGGCATGTTCCGAAGAGTCACGCACTGCTCTTATTTCCACTTCGGTACTTCCTGAAGGAATGCCGACAACTATTTTTAAAGACGGCGTGAAAAACCTGTTTTTGGGATTGATCATGCGGATCATTCCGCGGATCATTTGTTCAGCTGCATTAAAATCCGCAATAACTCCGTCACGTAACGGCCTGATGGTACGGATGTTCTGATGTGTCTTTCCGTGCATCTGCCTGGCTACTTCACCTATTGCAACAAGTTTTTTGGTGGTTTGGTCGATCGCCACGATAGATGGTTCATCAACCACTATTTTATCATTCTCTATGATAATCGTGTTGGCAGTTCCCAGATCTATAGCGAGCTCCTGGTTAAATAAAGAAAAAATGCCCATAAGATAATTTAATCAATAAAAGTTGGTAAAGGTAATACTTTGACAAAATAAATTAACATGAAAACTAACGATATAAACGAATAAATCCTAAGCAAGTTACGCATTTTTCAATGTTTAAAATGCCGTGTACCGGTGACGACCATCGCCATATTATTTTTATCACAATAATCAATTGATTCCTGGTCCCTGACTGATCCGCCGGGTTGAATGACAACATTAATACCCGATTCATGAGCTACTTCTACGCAGTCGGGAAAAGGGAAAAAGGCATCCGAAGCCATTACGGCTCCGTCCGGATCAAGTCCGAAACTCCTTGCTTTAGCAATAGCCTGGCGAAGTGCATCCACCCTGTTGGTCTGCCCTACACCGCTTGCAATCATCTGGTTATTCTTGGCCAGCACAATGGTGTTTGATTTGGAATGCTTAACCACCTTGTTGGCAAAAATCAGGTCGGCTATTTCTTTATCAGTGGGAACGCGCTTTGTAACAGGCTTCATATCCTGTTTTGTTTCTGTTTTTGTATCTCGGTCCTGTTCAATTACCCCATTCAGCATCGATCTGAACTGAACCTTTGGCAGATTGGCCACCTTCCTGAGTAAAATAATCCGGTTCTTTTTCTTTTTCAGAATTTCAAGAGCATTATCCTCATAGGCAGGTGCGATAATCACTTCAAAGAACAGTTTATCGATTTCCTCTGCTGTGATGGTATCAATTTTTGTATTGGTGATGAGGATACCGCCGAACGCCGATACCGTGTCGCTCTGGAAGGCATCCTTATACGCGTCAACCAGTGCAGATCTTGAAGCCACGCCACAGGCATTGTTGTGTTTGAGAATGGCAAATGTGGTTTCCGCAAAATCATCGATCAGGTAAACGGCAGCCTCAATATCGAGAAGGTTGTTATAGGAAATTTCCTTGCCCTGTATCTGTTCAAAAATCTCTTCAAAATCACCATAAAAAGTGCCCTGCTGATGGGGATTCTCACCGTATCGCAGAGGTTTTGCCGAATTCACACTCTTTCTGAAGGCCAGTTTTTCCTTTTTCCCGTTGAAATACGAGAATATGGCTGTATCATAATGCGAAGTCACTGCAAATGCCTCAAGTGCCAGGCTGCGGCGCTGATCAAGGGTTGTCGTTCCTGCCTGGCTGTTCAGAATATCAAGAAGAACCGGGTACTGATCCTTTGAAGGAATGATCACCACATCGGTATAATTCTTGGCAGCAGCCCTGATAAGGGAAATGCCCCCGATATCAATTTTTTCAACAATATCCTCATCGGATGCCCCTGAAGCCACCGTTTGTTCAAAAGGATAGAGATCCACAACAACAAGGTCGATCGGATTCATTTCAAATTGTTTCATATCGCGGATATCCTCCTGGTTGTCGAGACGGGCCAGGATACCTCCGAATACTTTAGGATGCAATGTTTTAACGCGTCCGCCCAGGATAGAAGGATAACCCGTGAGGTTTTCAACTGCAGTGACTTTGATGCCGAGCTTTTCAATGAAGTCCTTTGTTCCTCCCGTTGAAAGAATGGCAATACCCAGTGAATCCATTTTTCTGACAATCTCTTCGAGATGGTCTTTGTAGAACACTGAAATCAGCGCAGTTTTTATTTTTTTATCCATATCAGGGGTGATTTATGGTTGTGGTAAAGTTCTGAAATACCCGAAGATACATGTGATATGCGGTACTTTCGGCTGGGTCACAAGATATTAATTTTTTATAAAATAAACAGCTCTTTCCTATCTTTGTTACTGTTAAACTTTTAGGTGATTGTTATCACCGATCAGAGTCTTCTTAAATCTTAAATCGGTGTTCAGTGTTCGGTGTTTTTTCTTGGCATTGTTCTGCCTGTGCCGGCAGATTGCTTCACCCCGTAGGAACCGGGGTTCGCAATGACGATCTATTATAAACCTCAAACACATACCCATGGAACCGCAAATCAACGACCTTTACCTCGATTACAAACGCGGAGCGACAACCCGCCGTGATTTTCTCAGAAAGCTTACTCTTTATGCCGGCAGTACAGCAGCAGCAACATCAATTTTCGCCACGCTGAATGCCGGTGATGCTGGAAATGATGTCCTTCTTACCGATGATGAAACCGGTTTATTTACAGAATCGGTAACTTATCCAGGTAAGACCGGTGAGATTAAAGCTTTTCTTGCACGTCCTGAAAAGAAGAAAAAGTACCCGGCTGTAATGATCATTCATGAAAACAGGGGTCTTCAGCCGCACATTAAGGATGTTGCCCGCAGGATGGCAAAAGAAGGCTTCCTTGCACTGGCTCCGGATGCACTTACACCACTGGGAGGTACGCCTGATAATGATCCCGATAAAGCCCGGGATATGATCGGACAGCTAAACCAGGAAGATACGGTTAACAACCTGGTTGCCGCCGTAAAATACCTCGAAACCCATCCACAGTCGAATACCAATGTAGGATGCACCGGATTTTGCTGGGGCGGAGCCATGACAAACCAGGTGGCTGTTCATTCACCCGACCTTAAAGCAGCTGTGCCCTACTATGGCCGTCAGCCTGCCGTTGAAGATGTTCCTAAAATAAAGGCACCCATCCTGGCCCATTATGCCGGTGATGATCCCGGCATTAATGCCGGTATTGCTGCCTTTGAAGAAGCATTGAAAAAAGCCGGCCACGAGTATAAGATTTTTATATACGACGGTGCCAAACATGCTTTCAACAACGACTCAAACCCCGAGCGGTATAATAAACAGGCTGCCGATCTCGCATGGACGAGAACTGTAGCTTTTTTTAAGGAGAAGCTGGAGGGCTGATCTATAAACCCGGCCTGAAGGCCCGGTTTATCAATTGCCCCGGCCTTAAGGCCGGGGTGGGTATATGGCTATTTCTTTCGCTGGCTCTGGCCTTAAGGCCAGAGCCAGCGATGGGATATAAATGGTTACCTGGTCCCCGGCCTGAAGGCCGGGGTTAATGAAACCTATAGCCTACAGCCCTTTCAAAGCCTCCACCATAGGCAAACAATGATTGAAAAACATCCTGTATCCCGGGCACAGGTAATTCAAACCCGGTTCGCCATCCGGTGCAGTGGCAAACCGGTTTTTTGGACATTCGCCGTGACACATACCCAGGACCTCACATTTCAGGCAATATTGAGGCAATGAAGCTTTCTGCCTACCGAAAATTTTCTGCCGGTCGCAGTCGAGCATGGCTGAAACCGTTCTTTCCTGTATATTACCAACCAGGTGTTCCCCGGCTACATAATGATCGCACGAGTAAAAGTTGCCATTGTGTTCAATTACTGGAATGCCGCCACATTCCGGGCGAAATATGCATAGGCTGTGAGGTATATTGAAAGCCATACGCAGGGCTTCCTCAATGATCTGTATTTTGATTTGTCCGATTCCGTTTTGCTGCCATTCATCGAAAACAGTGCAAAGAAAAGCACCGAAAGCCTCCGGGTCCGCCGAATCTTCGGTTACGCGGCCATTAACCCTTGCAACAAGGGGTATAAAGGTAAGAAAGGATATTCCGAGACTACTGAAAAACCGGTACACTTCTTTCGGGTAATTCACATTTTTACTGTGGATGACGCAAAGGATTTCGGGGTCGACTCCATGCATTACCAGCAGGTCAAATGCATGCATTACTTTTCTGAACGTCCCTGATCCATCTTTGTCAACCCTGAACCGGTTATGCAGCTCTTCGGGACCATCCAGGCTGAGTCCGACACCAAAATCATGATCGGCAAAAAACCGGCACCATGATTCATTAATCAGGATTCCGTTGGTTTGTACCGCATTCCGGATGGTTTTACCGGGCGGACAATATTTCTGCTGAAGTTCAATGGCTTTCCTGAAAAAATCAATACCGGCAATAAGGGGTTCGCCTCCATGCCAGGAAAATGTAACCACCGGTTCAGTAGTGGCTTCAATCTGTTGCCGGATCACTGATTCAAGCAGGTTTGCATCCATAACCTTCACACTGCTGAAAAGATTTTTCTTCTGCAGGTAATAGCAGTATGAACAGCTTAAATTGCATACCGGTCCGGCCGGCTTTAAAAAAATCTGGAAATCTCTTTTATGGTTGATCAAAGGGTTGGCAACTCCCATGGCTTTCTGTAGTTGGCCTTCAGATAAGCATCCGCACCGGTATCATTGATAAAACTGCTTGTGTCACCATTCCAGTATAGCCTTCTGCCTGTGCGATAGGCAATATTCCCAAGATTGGCCACTCTTGCTATGTGGGCACCTATATCAATACCTGCGTTGGGCGTTACGGAAGAATCACGGATACAGGCTAGGAAATTCTTCATATGATTTTCAAGGCCCTTACCGTTACCCTTCTTCAACGGCACACTCTCCATTAAAGCTTTTCCGTTGCCGGGTTCAGGGATTACCTCCCAGCCGTTTCTGTCGACAACAAGGGTTCCCAGGTTGCCTACAAAGCCTACGCCATGTGAACGGCCGTAATAACCTCCGTCAATGCCAATGGCATGATCCCACAAAAGCGTGAAATCATTAAATTCGTAAAGTGCCTGCAACGTGTCAGGTGTTTCACAAGCGTCTTCGGGATAGGCAAATTTACCGCCCATTGCCATAACCGATTTGGGCTGCCCTGCATTCATGCCGAAAAGGGCATAATCGAGAATATGAACTCCCCAGTCGGTCATCATCCCCCCTGCATAATCCCAGAACCACCGGAATGTAAAGTGAAACCGGTTTTTGTTAAAAGGCCTCAGCGGAGCCGGTCCCAGCCAGAAATCATAATCAACTCCGGCGGGCACCGGTTCATCGGGTACAACTGGCACCGATTTCATCCATCCCTGGTATGACCAGGCACGAACGGTCCTGATTTTACCCAGCTTACCCGAATGAACGAAAGCCACAGCGTCCTGCCAGTGTGGATCGCTTCGTTGCCACTGACCTATTTGCACAACCTTACCGTACTTCTTTGCTGCTTTTTGCATCAGGTCGATTTCCTGGACGCTGTTTGAAAGAGGCTTTTCAGAATAAACATTCTTTCCTGCCTGCAGGGCATATATGAAAGGAAGGCAGTGCCAGTGATCCGGTGTGCCTATGATGACTACGTCAAGCGACTTATCTTCGAGCAGCTTCCTGAAATCTTTATACAGGGCCGGTTTCTTACCCTGTATCTTTTCCACTTCAAGTGCTCTGGCATTGAGTACATTCTCATCCACATCACAAAGCGCAGCACATTCGGTATTTGGCTGTCTTAAAAATGCCTGCAGGTCGGCAAAGCCCATCCCGTTAATACCTATGGCACCGGCCACTATTTTATCATTGGGAGAACCAGCAAAAGCTTTTGCAGTAAGGGGAAATGAGGCCATAATACCTGCACCGGCAACGGCTGCCAGGCCACCCGTTAAGAATTTTCGACGATTGATCATTTGTAGTGAAATTTATTACCCTAAGATAATTAAAATTTCAACCTAGTTAGGTACATATTCAAACGGTAACCAATCGCCAACCCGTAATTCAGCCATTTTGCCGCTCAGGCTTATTTTTGTGAAATCGTATTGTCCTGTATGGTTGAAGGCAATATTATCAGAAAGAAATTTAAAGTAGGTAAGGTTCCTGTTATAGGAAATTGTGAGGTTCCCGTTAAAATAAAAATACTTTATGCCCTCTCCTTCTGTCACTGTTTTTTTATACAGGCTTTTTCCCTTAATGTACTCACTTGAATTATAAACGTATTCATTTGAATAAGAAAGGTAAACCTTTGAATTATGTTCGGAGCTATAACCTGTGAAACCCTGCTTCTGAACTGTATTTGAATAAAGGCTCCTGAAAAAATGCATAGGTGAACCATAATAAGCATGACGCCTTCTCTTAATAATCTTTTTTAAATCACTGCTGTCCTTTAGATCCTGCTGATATAAAATATAGCCTGTCATTCTGAAGTCACCTGTCTGGCGACAATATACGAATTCATCAAGAAAACAGGCCATATTATAACCAAGCAGAGGATTATGAATGCGGATCAGGTTTTTAGCATAGGCTTTTAGTGTATCAGAACTGCCGTAATTAAAGGTAACATCCTTTTCATTCAGAATTTCACATCTTTTGCCATATATTGAACCGCCAAGGAACTCCCTTCTGAAGATTTTAAGATCGGCCTCTCTTTCCTCAAGCAGTGATGCACCGCTAACATGGACCTCCTTCATTTCATAAACTTTTGGCTCAAGGAGAACCTTTATTTCTTTTGCCGGCAAACCGCTGATTGTAACTGAATAGTACCCTACAGCACTTACAGTCAAAGGCATTGCACTGCGACCGCTTATATCAATTGAAAATCTCCCGTGATTGTCCGTACTGGTTCCTACGAACGTCCCGTTAAAATATACTGAAGCAAAAGGTATTGTATCATTCGTCTGGCTATCAAGAACTACTCCACTGATAACTTGCGAGTATAAGGCAGCCGATATTTGGAAAACCACAAAAAACAGGATCAGGTTTTTCATAGGAGAACTATTGGTGAAAATAGGGCGACTACAATTTCGTTGTGATTAGTACAACGCCGCCAAAAGCCCTTGATCCGTACATAGCCGCACTGGCTCCTTTAAGAACCGTAACTGTGGCTACTTGTGAGGGAGATATGGAAGGTAAATAATCCATTGGCATATTATCAACCACGTACAAGGGAGGTACAAAACCCTGAAAAGTTCTTGAACCTGCAACGATTAACATTCCATTCATTAAAGTTAACCCGGGAGTTTCCAACAGCATTTGGTCAATCGAATTATATTTTTTCTTCGAATGCTCCACATCCAGAAATCCGACCGCATCGGCAGCATACTTTTTCCTTATGGCACTATACCCTGTATTTACAATTTCCTCAGACTTTGTTTCTTTTTCAGGTTCAACAGCCACACGGCCAAATGTAAAGTCAATCCGGTTTCTGCTATCGATTTTCTCTTCCAGGTAGCCAACACCGAGTGCTACTACCCCGATATTTTGCGCTGACCGTTTAACTTTGATCGAATAATTCCCGTTGTCATCCGATTTTGTATTGGTGGTTTCATTATCAACGACAATTATCGCATCGGAAACAGGAGTGCCATCCACATCCAGGATGACTCCTTCAATAATAAAAGTAATATCCCTGGCCTGGGCTTCTACCAGGTGCGGGAGAATACATAAAAATGATAAAAGTAAAACTGGTTTCACGGCAGTTAAGTTTTGGGTCAGAAAAAAGTTACGTCAAAAAATGTACCGATATATAACTACAAATTGAATTTCTCACCTGTTCATATAATATTCAACCGGCAACCAGTCACCAATACGTCTTGAAGCCATATCACCCTGCCATTTAATTTCTGGGACATAAAATCCATACTGATCAAACGTCAATTTTTCGCTGATGGGAATTGCCAGTGAAGTTTTTCTGTCGTGCTGCACATAAAATGTCGATTTACAGTTCAGTAAACGCGTAACACTGTCATTTATAGCTACAGAATCCGTGAGTTGAAATTCGTTCCAGTTTTTATCCATCACAGCGAAATCTTCAAGATTACCACTCCAAAGTGACTTGAAGAAATGGGGAATGGAACCATTGTAAGCCCTGAATCGCCTGTTTTCAACCTGGTTTCTGTTAAGTGCATTAACAAGGTCTTCGTTAAAGGAAATCACACCCTTAATATAATAATCTGTTGTTCTCCTGTTAAATTCAAACTTATCCAGGTAATAAGTAACCGTGTAACCAAGGTTGGGATTCCTCACCGTTATGGGATTGTAAGCAAATGCACGAAGAGTGTCGGAATGCGAACCACTGTTAAATACCACATCGTTTTCATTCAGTATGATACATCGCAATGCATTTGGCGTGGTTCCCAGGAAAACTTCCCTGAAAATCCGCATGTCTTTTTTTCTCTGTTTTTTTGAACCATGGGCATTAACAATAACCTCTTTAAAGGCATATACTTTTGGAGAAAGATAAACGGTTACTGGTATAGCAGGAGAATATTCGCTGATTTCACGGGAATAATAGCCGATTGCACTTACAGTAAGCGGTATAAATGGTTTACCGGCCAGATCAATTGTGAAGTATCCATGTGCATCAGTGTTTGTTCCTTTGAACGTGCCTTCGAAAAACACTGATGCATAAGAAATGGTGTCATGGTTGGTTGCATCCAGTACATAACCTCTAACAACCTGTCCTGAACAGGGCAGATAAAGTAAAGCCATACAATGCCACAACAGAAGGGGTTTGAAAACTCTGTTGAACGACATAACAACTACTCAAGTGATTTTCTCTTGATAAGGATAACTCCTCCGTAACCTCTTGTACCATAAATGGAAGCAGCTGATCCTTTCAGTACCTCGATGGAAGCAACGGTTGCAGGGGAAATATCATCAATGCTTGTTACCGGCACTCCGTCAACTACGAACAAAGGATCTACGGTTCCCTGGAAATCACGGGCATCATTCACAACGACTCTTGTTCCGGTTACCTTAACTCCCGGAACGGTTTGTAGCATTTCAAAAATATTGGCATACGTTCTGGGTGCCCGTGTATTCTTTACTTTGCCTACAGAAGTTGTCAGTTTTTCCTTTTCAACCGAGTTATAGCCTGTATTGACCATGTTATCAGACGGAGCCTCTTTATCTGCTTCTTTCTTTTCCACCCTGTTTGCATTGAAATAGAAATTGATCTCCGTACGGTCCGAAATATCCTGTTCAATAACCCCGCTGCCGAAGGCAACAACACCGATTGTACGGGCATAAGGCTTTACTTTAACCAGGTAATGACCCTGATCATCCGTCATTTTATTGGTCTTTACGCCATCAATCATAATCATGGCATTTTGCAACGGCTTACTTTCTTTATCGAGTACTGTACCCGAAATGGTTATCTTTTTATCGGATTTTTGCGCTGAAAGCTGGAAGAAAGGCAAAGAAGCCAACAGCAAACAAATCAATATACCTGACTTTTTCATGGAAAGAATTATTAATCCAACAAATTACTACTGTTTTTAACTCTGAAAGGGCTATCTAAATTACGTAATTTTCAGTGAAATCAAGTTGCAACTTTATAATTTTTCTATGCTTAAGCCATCTAAAGCAAGTGTTTTACAAAACTAACAGAGAATCCATGTGTTATACATGTAAATTGAGATTAGGGAAAATAGCTGATTATGTATAATTCACTGAAGAAGATTGCCAAAGATACAGGCCGCGAAGGTTTACTTCCGCAAAATCTTTCAGATGAGATTCTCACCAGGTTACTTGATATTTTCATCAAAATAACAAAGATAAACGCTCATCATCCTGATTTCTTTGATGATCCGGACATTGTAAAGGAACTTAGCGATGAGATCAAATCAATAAGTTTACTTGTAAAATTGTTTACCACTCAAAAAGCACCGAGCAATGAAGTGTTTGATAAAGCATTCAGAAGCCTCCGTTATTATTACTGGGTTGAAAAATACAGAAGGGATAACAACATCAATATAAGGCTCCCGACAGTTGAAAGTATTCTTGATCATCCTACCTGATTGATCTTTTGTTCCTGTTTTTTGTTTCTAACAAAATCCGGGAATGAAAGGAATCTTCGTTTTTGTTCTACTGTTATGTTATACTGAAAGCTACGGGCAGGAAACAATCAATTACCGTGTCCGACATAAACCCATTCCCATACTTGAAAATACAAACGGAAAGGTGCTGGCAAGAGTTCCCCGCAATCATGCGTTTACGTTTGTTGAATACACCGACAGTTGCGGTTGCTTTTTAGTGGAGTATAAAAAAACAAGGGGCATTATTGATTCTGCATCACTGATGGCTGATGTTTACGGAGATGAGCCCGGCCTTGGCCACGAAAGGATAATGACCAATCTGAAAAATAAACTTGATCCGGAACTTAAGGCGGCCGCCCTTAAAAGAAAATCAGAACTTATCAGAAAATACGGATATCCCGAAGGGTTGCAGGTTTCTGAAAGAAAAATCTGGATCGGGATGACTGTTGATATGACACTCGACAGTTGGGGCATTCCTTATAAAATTAAGAGAAGCAGCACGGACTGGGGCCCCCGGGAACAATGGGTCTATTCAGATGCATACCTTTACTTTGAAAACGGGATACTCGCCGAAATTATGACAATCAAAGCATCTGAACGTTAATGGTAACCTTTATCAGCCGGTAATGAAAATATCTGATCACAGAGATCCCCTCTGTGCATACATTCTACCTCTAACCATAGTATTCATTTAAAATCCTTTTATGAAAAAGTCTCTATTTACGGTTTTCATTCTATGCTCATATGTATTCGCTTTACCCCAATCACTTAATATCGTCTTCGACGGGGATTCCCAGACATCTTCGGGTACATGGCCCCAAAAAATTATTGAATTGCTTCAATCGCAGGGTTATACCTCTGTTCGCTATGCCAATTTTGCTGTTTCAGGTCAAACCACCTTCCAAATGGTAAGTGATGTGACCTCACAGGTTGTGCCAAGGTACTCATCGGGCTATGATGAAAACCTTGTCCTGTATTACATCGGTTATAATGATACATGGGCAGGCAGTAACGTTGATGTTACCGATCTTTACAATAACCTGGTGAAATATTATACCACGCTGAAATCAGCAGGTTTTAAGGTTTTGATGATCAATCTCCCCGATGGTATAAACCGATCCGGCATTTCGGAAATTAATTCAATGTTTGCTTCAAAAAATACTGCCTTAGCTGATGTTTTTGTAAACTGCAGGGAACCGGGTGGTGTTTTTGAAGACTACACCAATACAACCTGGTACAGGGATAATGTTCACCTGAGTACCACCGGGTTAAATTACCTGGCTGAAAAGTATGTTTTTCCGAAACTCTCGGAGTTGCCTGATGTTGTACCACAGGTGCCATCAGGATCTGCATTGCTTACCGGACTTGAATCCTATTACAAACTGGATGAAACATCAGGGAATGCAAAAGATGAAACCGGGAGCAACCCCGGAGTTGTATCTTCTTCCGTTACAAGAACTGCCGGACGAGTAAACGGCGGCTACCTGTTTGACGGAAACACCGATTATATTACATTTTCAAAATTATCAACGCTTAAAACCGGAACATACTCATGCTGGATCAGGATTTCATCCCTAAACGATGACTTACTGATCATGGGTAATGACTCATACTATTCCAGGATTTTTATTGGCAGCAACAACAACCTGAAAGTTGAGACCAACACAAACGGGCAGGAATTTGCATTTTACAGCCCGTTCGCCTTAAACACATGGTATCATATTGCCCTTGTGAGAAACAACGACAACGTAACTTTTTACAGAAATGGGATTTCCCTGGGAACCAGTTCCATTTCAGGTTCTGCTAATATGTCCTTAAGACAGATCGGTTTCAATGGAAGAAGCTTCCGTGGTGTGATTGATGAAGTCGGCATTTGGTCAAGGGCACTTACATCGCAGGAAGTTGCATTGGTATACAATAGTGCCTATCCGTTTTCAGGTACACTCTCTGTACCCCCCACCCCACCGGTAATTGACGCGGGTCCGATTTCATCATCGTCGTTGCTTACTTCATTGAAAGCCTATTACAAATTTGATGAGACATCCGGCAATGCCCGTGATGAGGCCGGTGGCAATACCGGGTATGTGTCTGCAGGTGTTACAAAAGTTGCAGGAAGGGTAAATGGCGGTTTCCATTTCGACAGTAACAGTGATTATGTTACGCTGTCCAATCCGTTAACCCACAAAACGGCAACGTATTCATTCTGGATGAAAATTCAATCCATCACTGACGATTTAATCATAATGGGCCATAATGCTTATTATTCCAGAATTTTTATAGGCGCCAATAATAACATAAAAATCGAAACGAATACAAATGGCCAGGAATTCGACTTCTATAATACCTTTACAACCGGTACCTGGCATCATATTACACTAGTAAGAGAAAATGATCAGATGAGGTTATACCGTAACGGAATTCATATCGGCGCCACGTCTATTTCCGGATCCAATTCTCTTACTATATCCCAGATTGGCTTCAATGGAAGAAGCTTCAGGGGTACACTGGACGAAGTAGGAATATGGGACCGTGCCCTTACAGCAGGAGAAATTGCCCTTCTTAACAGCGGACAAACCTATCCCTTCTCATCATTGAAATCTACAAATCTTCCGGAAGAACCTGAAGAAATCAATGAATTGACTTTCTATCCGAATCCGGCAGGTGAAATGATTCATCTGAATCAGACCTATTCATCTATTTGTGTTTATGATTTGCATGGCCGGCAGGTGATCCGCAAAACCAACCAGGATTATCTTGAGGTCTCAGGATTGACAGGGGGGATTTATATCCTTGAGGCAAATGATAACGGAAAAATCTTTAGAAGTAAGGTTGTACATCCTTGATACTACTCCCGGCCTGAAGGTCGGTGTTTTTTCAATAGCCCCGGCCTTTTAGGCCGGGGTAATATTATATAAAAACTCCCGTCGTTAGCGGGGGCTCTACATATTTTTACTATTTTAGATTCGCTTTCAAGGTAATATTCACCGATGACAGTGTTTTCGAAATCGGGCAATTGGCTTTGGCTTCGTTGGCCAGTTCCAGGAATGTTTTCTGATCAATACCACCTACTTTAGCCTCAGTCGTCAATTCCATTGCTGTAATTAAAAACCCATTGCCGGGATTCGAAAGAATTGCGGTGGCTGAAGTGGAAACCTCCTCAGGTTTGTATCCCTTCTGGGCGATTATGTTGGAGAGTGCCATTGAGAAACAGGCTGCGTGGGCTGCTGCCACCAGCTCTTCGGGATTTGTACCTTTCCCGTTCTCAAACCGGGATGCAAAAGTGTAATTGGCTGTCAAATTCGCTGTGGTGAGTTTCACTTCACCGTTACCGTTTTTAAGATCACCCTGCCATTTGGCAGTTGCTGTGTTTTTCATGATAAATGAATTTATTGGATATAATTTTAAAAAATAAACAACTTCAGTGGTTTTGTGTTCGAACAATTTATGGCTTGCCTATCTTAATCGTTATGTGATATTTATCTTTTCAGTAAATTTACTTAAAACATCAGTAATATGGCAATGAAGTATATTAACCTCGCCCTGTTTGCAGGCATGATCGTCATGAATTACCTTGCCAATGCGCTTCCTCTTAATAATATGACTACAGGGCAACTGGCTGATAAATATCCCAATTTGTTTGTTCCCGCCGGAATTACTTTCAGTATCTGGGGTGTTATTTACCTGCTTCTGGCTGTATTTTGTGTGCTTCAATTTACTTCGGCCGACAAAACATCGGTTGAAATTCTGCAAGGGCCATTTGCCATTACCTGCATACTGAATTCACTCTGGATCGTTTTCTGGCATTATCAGAAAGTATCCGTCTCGGTTTTAGTCATCATTGCCTTTCTCATCACGCTTATTTACATGAATAAGCAAATCAGCTCCATCCCCGTCGGAATCCTGAAAGCCATATTCGGTGTTTACCTCGGATGGCTTTGCATAGCCACAATAGCTAATATAACCGCCCTGCTTGTATTCTATAACTGGCATGGTGGACCACTTTCAGAAGAAACATGGGCCATCATCATGATTCTTGCGGGTGCTGTCATTGCATCACTCGCCATCTATTCGTTCCGGAATCCTTTTATTGGACTATCCGTTATCTGGGCTTTCACAGGCATCATAATCAAAAGGCAAAGTGATTTCCGGTCGATTGTTATTGCCAGTGTGGTGGCTATATTCATAGTGGGTATCATCATGATTATTCAATTTTTGGCAAAAGGAGGATTTATTCAGAATCAACTTTCATAAACAAATAAATTCTATGAAATACAGGAAACTTGGTCGCACAAACCTTAATGTAAGTGAAATTGGTTATGGAATGTGGGGTATGGCCGGCTGGACAGGTTCAGATGACCAGGAATCATTCAATGCCCTTCAGATGGCCGTTGACCTCGGATGCAATTTCTTCGATACCGCATGGGGATACGGGGCAGGTAAAAGTGAGGGACTACTCGGGAAATTACTGAAAGCCAATCCCGGTAAAAAACTATACACGGCAACCAAAATACCGCCTAAAAATTTTAAATGGCCCAGTCGCAGGGAATATTCACTCGATGATTGCTTTCCGCCCGATCATATTGAGAAATATGTGGAGAAAAGTCTGAAAAATGCTTCCGTTGATTCTTTCGACGTTATGCAGTTTCATACATGGGAAGATCACTGGCTTGAGGACGACCGTGGAATAAAAAAAATGCTTCAGCTTAAGGAAAAGGGACTGTTTCATGCCATAGGCATCAGCATTAACCGGTGGGAGCCGTGGAATGGAATTAAAGCAGTCAAGAGCGGTTTGATAGATACTGTGCAGGTTATCTTCAATATTTTCGATCAGAACCCCCAGGATGAGCTATTCCCTGCCTGCCGGGAAATGAATGTGGGCGTCATTGCCCGTGTTCCGTTTGATGAAGGTTCACTCACCGGAACCCTGACGCGACAGAGCCACTGGCCGGCGAACGACTGGAGAAGTACGTATTTCGTACCTGAAAACCTCTATGCAAGTGTTGACCATGCCGACGCTCTGAAACCAGTTGTTCCTGCAGGAATGACAATGCCTGAAATGGCCCTTCGTTTCATACTTGGCGAACCTTCAGTCAGCACCATCATACCGGGTATGCGCACAACCAACCATGTAAAATCA
>DATGXG010000021.1 GCA_035299085.1 Bacteroidales bacterium
AATGCTTACAATTTTCGACCGGTTCAGGTCGGTTTTACCCTTTACATACAAAATGACCGGTGCATCCTCGCAGTGCCTCAGCCTCTCGGGGTAATTCTCATCGAGGTAAAAAAGGGTATCAATCTTATTCCGGGTTACAAACTCAATTTCCTTATCGGCCGCTTCAAGGTTCCTGTGATTTTCAATATGCTCCACCAATCGTTCACCAATTCCGGGAATTTTTGACAGGTGCTTTCCCTTTTCAGTAAAAACACCTTCGGCACTGCCGCAATAGGCAATAAGACGCTTGGTAAGTACAGGACCGATCTTGGGTATCAGGCCGATACCGATTTTGTAACGAAGTGCCGACTGAAGCGAATCATCAGGCATACGAGGTATATATTATGTTTAACGCAGTCGACTTAAATTCTGACCTGTTAAAAAATATTCCAACTCTGACAGGTCTTCGACTCTGTCAGGTTGGAATACCGCCGTTCTTCTTCCACAAATCATTCAACGACTTCAGCATATCAAAGCGCTCGGTATTGTTAAGCGCAGTAATGGATACAGGCGGATACTTGGCCACTCCCTTTCCCGAACTCCTGTAAAGGACGATGCTCTCCCTGTACTTCATGAAAACGGAATTTAGCTTATAACCGGCAAAGTCTTTTTTAGGAATCTCAATAGCATTCTTTTTTGTTGTAAAAAAGGCATGGGTAAAATAGCGCAGGACTATCTTATCCGAATCGTCGTTGAAATAAATATAATTGTAATTCCTGAACGATTCATAAACAGAATAAATAATGTAACACGAAGCTACAATGATGGCAAGAATGCTGTTGCTGACTCCCGGAATTAAATCGTTGTTTAATGGGAAAAAAAGCAGGAAGCAAATGGCAAGAACAAGAATTATTAAGGCAAAGAATTTGCCCTTTGTTTTTATAACAATTGTTTTTTCAATATCAATAATCATAGGACGTGTTAAGCTATCCAAAGTTAAAATTAAATTACTCAAGTACAAAACCGAATATGTATTTGAAACTGAATAACTTTTATCAACGTATAAGCCTTATCGGTTCTTTTACTTATTTTATTAAATTCAATTCCTATGAAGAAACTGACTATGATTTCAGTTTTCCTGCTGTTAATGGTTGCACAAGCCATCCATTCGCAGGAAACTTCCAGGGATGTTCGATTTACAATAAAGACCAATCCCCTTGCAGCCCTCGGAGGTCCTCTCTACGTGGCATTTCTGCCAGTCACCGGTGAATACAAAGTGCTTTTCGAGATCAAAACGACATCAAAACAGTCCATTGAAACGGGACTGGGTTACCTGGGTTCCAGCGTTATCCTTAATATGGATGAATTGGCTGATTCCATAGACAAGATAACGGTATCGGGCTTCAGGGTGCAGCTAAAATATAAATTTTTTATTACCAAAGACGAAGCACCACGCGGCTTTTATGTTGCGCCTCATATTTCGTATGCGTTCGCCGGCATTAGTAACAAAGCAAACAGTGAAGACAAAATTACTCTGTCAAAACTGAACCTGAATGTTCTGTTTGGCTACCAGGTTATTACCAAAGGCCGGTTTGCTCTGGATTTATACAGCGGATTAGGCTTTAAGATGCGGGATTATAATATACCGAATGATACCGATTTTAATGAGCTTGACCTTGGTAATCGGGTTGCTCCCAACGTGGCGTTGGGATTCTCATTCGGATTTGCGTTTTAATATATTGAATACAGGGAAATATTTTGTTATCTTTATGTTGAACATCTTTAAACTCCCTGTATGAAATATATAGCTGTTTTATTTTTTGTCGCTATTCTGTTTTCATGCGGCCGGCAAACGAAACAGGAAAACTGGGTTTCACTTTTCAATGGTAAGGATCTTACCGGTTGGAATATTAAGATAGCCGGCTATCCTCTTAACGAAAACTATAAGAACATTTTCAGTGTAAAAGACAGCCTTCTGACTGTATCCTATGCCGAACTGGATAGTTTCAGGGGTGAATACGGACATTTGTTTTATAACCAAAAATTCTCAAAGTATAAACTGAAATTGCAATATCGTTTTTATGGAAATCAATGTCCCGGAGGCGCAGAGTGGGCCTTACGAAACAGCGGTGCCATGCTGCATTGCCAGAGTGCGGAAAGCATGGGACTGAAACAGGATTTTCCCGTATCTATCGAAGCCCAGTTCCTTGGCGGTCTTGGCAACGGCGAAAGGCCGACCCTGAACGTTTGCACTCCCGGTACCGATATAGATATTGACGGTAAACCGGTTGAAGGTCATTGCACGAGTTCCGGTTCGAAAACCTATGACGGTGACCAGTGGGTAAGTGTTGAACTCGTGGTTCTGGGCGACAGCATCGTTCATCATATTGTGAACGGCGACACGGTAATGACTTACACTCACTTACGGATAGGTCCGGATATGAAACCCGAGGGTTTTACTGTTCCTGACGGCACTCCGTTAAAGGAAGGATTTATAGCCCTGCAGGCTGAAAGCCATGGGGTGCAGTTCAGGAAGATTGAGATTTTGGAATTGCCGTAGAGACGCAAGTTCTTGCGTCACTACAATGACCTCTTCTTTAAAAAAAACTCTTTCAGCAGCCTGCTGCATTCTTCTTTAAGAATTCCTCCCTGGACAACGGTTTTCGGATGAAGGAAATTCTGTCGTATCCGGCTATAGCCTCGCTTTTCATCTTCAGCACCGTAAACAATTTTGCCTATCTGTACCCAGAATGATGCACCGGCGCACATTACACAAGGCTCCAGGGTAACATAAAGCGTGCAATCATTCAGATATTTTCCTCCCGATGTGTTTGTACCGGCAGTAAATGCCTGCATTTCCGCATGGGCAGTGGGATCGTTAAGTGTTTCAGAAAGATTATGTGCCCTGGCAATAATCCGGTTATTCCAAACGATAACCGCACCAACCGGCACCTCATCATGATCAAATGCTTTCTGCGCTTCCCTTAGTGCTTCGCGCATGAAATACTCATCGCTATACAGTTCCATAAGCAAATATTGCAATTAAATTCCTATTTTCGCATCATTAACAACGCTTTATTGCCATGTACAGAACACACACCTGCGGCGAATTACGTATTGCCGACAAAGAGAAAAAAGTAACTCTCAGTGGCTGGGTCCAGCGTTCACGCGACCTGGGCGGAATGACATTTATCGATCTCCGCGACCGTTACGGATTAACCCAACTGGTGTTCAACATGGATGCTGATGCAGCTCTTTGCCAGGAAGCCCGGAAACTTGGCAGGGAATTCGTGATTGCTGCCACGGGCACTGTTAATGAACGAAGCAACAAGAATCCGAAAATGCCCACCGGCGATATCGAAATCCAGGTGAATGCCATACAGATTCTTAATACTTCGCTTACCCCTCCATTCACCATTGAGGATGAATCCGACGGTGGTGATGAACTACGTATGAGATTCAGGTATCTTGACCTCAGGAGAAACCCGCTTAAAAACAACCTGCTGCTTCGTCATAAGATGGCTTTTCAGGCCAGGAATTATCTCGACAGCCAGAACTTTATTGAAGTAGAGACTCCGGTACTGATTAAGAGCACTCCTGAAGGAGCCAGGGATTTTGTGGTCCCCTCACGGACTAATCCTGGCCAGTTTTACGCACTGCCGCAGTCGCCACAGACCTTCAAACAACTTCTCATGGTGGCGGGCTACGACAGGTACATGCAGATTGTAAAGTGTTTCAGGGATGAAGACCTCAGAGCCGACAGGCAGCCTGAGTTTACCCAGATCGACTGTGAAATGGCCTACGTTCAACAGGAAGATGTGCTGAATACATTTGAAGGCATGATAAAGCATATGTTCAAAGCGGTGAAAGGGATAGATTTCACTGAGCCGTTTCCCAGGATGACCTATGATGAGGCCATGTCGAAATACGGAAACGACAAGCCGGATATCCGGTTCGGAATGCAGTTCGTTGAACTGACTTCATCTCTGAAGGGAAAGGGATTCTCGGTTTTTGATTCAGCCGCTTACATAGGAGGTATTGTTGCTGAAAATTGCTCGGAATATACCCGCAAACAACTCGATGAGCTTACCGATTTTGTGAAGAAACCGCAAATAGGTGCAAAAGGGCTCATTTATATCCGTTATGGTGCCGATGGACAGGTTAAATCATCCGTTGACAAATTCTATACGCCCGAAGAACTTTCCTCTGTTGTTCAGAAAGCAGAGGCTAAACAGGGAGATCTTGTGCTGATCCTTGCCGGCGAAAAAACGCCGACTCTTAAGGCTTTGAGCGAATTGCGCCTTGAAATGGGCAGTCGTCTCGGTCTTCGCAAAAAGGATGTTTTCAAACCACTCTGGGTTATCGACTTTCCGTTGTTTGAATGGAATGAAGAAGACAAGCGCTTTTATGCGATGCATCATCCGTTTACAAGTCCCAAAACCGAAGATGCCCAATACCTCGAATCCGACCCGGCCCGTGTGAGAGCCAATGCTTATGATTGTGTGATCAACGGTGCTGAAGTTGGCGGCGGATCCATCCGTATTCACGAAGAGGGAATGCAGAAGAGAATGTTCAAAGCCCTTGGATTTACCGATGAAGAGGCTGAACGGCAGTTCGGCTTCCTGACCGGTGCCTTTAAATACGGGGCACCGCCGCATGGAGGCATTGCTTTCGGACTCGACAGGCTGGTTTCTATTTTCGCAGGTGAAGACTCCATCCGCGACGTGATTGCATTTCCCAAAAACAATGCAGGACGCGATGTAATGGCCGACTGCCCGGCTGAGATTTCAGACGCGCAGTTGAAGGAGCTGTCGATAAAAGTAGAGGTTAAATAGCCCCGCGCCTTCAGGCCGGGGTTCGGTATATCATATCAAGTCAAAGGTTTTAGCCCTACAAAAGCTAGGCGAAGTCTGTGACTTCGTCATTGCAGTTCTGACTCGATTTCACAGAAATCAGGCAGAGCCTGATAGCATATATTCGACTAAGGCAGAGCCTTAGCCGAACGGGGGTTACCAGTCACCAGTCACTAATCCAGCTTCAGCACCGCCAGAAACGCTGATTGCGGCACTTCTACGTTACCAATCTGCCGCATGCGTTTTTTACCTTTCTTCTGTTTTTCAAGAAGCTTTCGCTTACGGGTGATATCACCGCCGTAACATTTGGCTGTCACGTCTTTTCTTACGGCTTTCACTGTTTCACGGGCGATGATCTTGGCCCCGATGGCAGCCTGGATAGCAATTTCAAACTGCTGGCGAGGGATCAGGTCTTTCAGTTTTTCACAGATCTTCCGTCCGAAGGAATAGGCGTTATCGCGGTGAATTAACGATGACAGGGCATCTACCATGTCGCCGTTCAACAATATATCAAGCCTTACAAGGTTAGCCGGTTTGTATTCGGTGTAGTGATAGTCGAATGACGCATACCCTTTAGAAATACTCTTAAGCTTATCATAGAAATCAAATACGATTTCGGCAAGAGGCATTTCGAATGTGAGCTCAATCCGGTTGGTAGTAAGGTAAACCTGGTTCTTTAGCGTACCGCGTTTGTCAATGCAAAGCTTCATGACCGGCCCCACGTAATCCGACTGGCATATGATCTCCGCTTCAATATAGGGTTCTTCAATAAAGTCAATATAAGTGGGATCGGGGAGACCTGACGGGTTGTGCACATCCACCACTTCGCCCTTGTTGCTGATCACCCTGTATGAAACGTTCGGCACGGTATTGATCACATCCATGTTGAATTCCCTATCGAGGCGCTCCTGCACAATCTCCATGTGCAACAGGCCCAAAAAGCCGCACCGGAATCCGAAACCAAGAGCCGCTGAAGATTCAGGAACAAAGGAAAGCGAAGCATCATTCAATTGCAGTTTTTCAATTGAAGCGCGCAATTCTTCATAATCATCGGCATCAATAGGATAAATACCCGCAAAAACCATGGGCTTCACCTCTACGAATCCTTCAATGGCTTTATCACACGGCCGGTCATAGTGTGTGATGGTATCCCCCACCTTTACATCGCGAGCCGATTTTATTCCTGAAATAATATACCCGACATCGCCCGCACTTAATGTTGACTTGGGTTCATATTTCAGTTTAAGCACCCCTATTTCGTCTGCATCGTAATCTTTTCCCAGGTTCACGAATTTAACGTGATCATGAGAGTTTATTGTACCGTTAACAATTTTGAAATACGCAAAAATGCCACGGAATGAATTAAACACCGAATCGAAAATAAGAGCCTGCAACGGAGCATCCGGATCGCCTTTAGGAGCAGGAACCTGTTTAATGATCCTTTCAAGGATGAGATCAACCCCCATCCCGGTTTTTGCACTCACTTCAATGATTTCCTCGCGTTTGCAACCGATAAGATCCACGATCTGATCTTTTACTTCTTCAGGCATGGCGCTGGGCATATCCATCTTGTTCAGTACAGGGATGATCTCCAGTCCGTGATCAACAGCCTGGTAAAGATTGGATATGGTTTGGGCCTGTATTCCCTGTGTGGCGTCAACTACGAGTAACGCACCTTCACAGGCAGCTATGGCACGTGAAACTTCATAGGAGAAGTCAACATGGCCGGGAGTGTCAATGAGATTGAGAATATAGTTCGAACCTTCAAATTCATATTCCATCTGGATTGCATGGCTCTTGATCGTGATTCCTCTTTCACGCTCCAGGTCCATGTTATCCAGCACCTGATCCTGAAAATCCCTTTCGTTTAAGGTATGAGTAAGCTGAATCAGCCTGTCGGCAAGTGTACTTTTTCCGTGATCGATATGGGCTATTATGCTAAAATTCCGGATTTTATCCATCTGATATTTTATTCCAGTAAGGTCACAAAGATATCTATTCCTGCAAATAAATAAAATAACTACATTCGCCCATCAACTTCACTTTTATGAATCAGCATCCTGTTCAGATTATATCATGCGATTTTGAAAACGCGGCACATTGTGATGCGCTGGTAAGGCTCATGAGCGAGTATATAACCGATAAAATGGGCGGTGGCGAACCGTATACCGAAGAACAGAAGATAAGCCTTGTCGAAGGATTAAAAAATCATCCCAGCAAGCTGGTTATGTTTGCGGTTCAAGATGGCCAATTCATCGGACTCATCAATTCCTTCATGAATTTTGCCACATTTACCGTGAAGCCTTTCATTAACATCCATGATGTCATTGTCACAGGCGATTGGCGGAATAAGGGCATCGGCCGTAAAATGATTGAAGCGGTCATTGAAAAAGCCGGTGAGGCCGGATGCTCCAAAGTCACCCTTGAAGTGCGGGAGGACAATGAAAATGCGAAATACCTCTATAACAGTCTCGGCTTTTATGACGCCGAACCCCGGCAGTATTACTGGCAGAAGTATTTGTGAAGAAAGATACTGGATGCTGGATACTGGATACTGGATGCACGGCGAAGCCAACAAACACCGAACAAGGAACACCGATTTAAGATTTATGAACTTTTACCGATGCTGGATGCTGGAAACGGCGAAGCCTCAAAAAATCTCTTAGGCCTTAATGGCTTATTGCTTAATTACTAACAGTCTAACAGACTACAGACTAACAGACTGAATCAACCATCACTCATGCTTCAGCGCTGAACCAGGATTTACCCGGGAGGCCATCAGAGTATGGTAATAAACAGCTGCAATTGAAATAACAGAGACAATAATCGTGGGCACCAGGAAGTATGCGGCCTGTATGCCTATATGATTCGCATAATTGTAAAGCCAGTATCTGGCCAGGAAATAACTGCCAATCCATGCAATCAGGGATGCTGCCATAATAAGCCTGATTAATTCGGCTGCTCTTAGCATGAGAATGCTTTTGTTGCTTGCACCTACAACTTTCAGAATGCCGGTTTCACGTTGTTTTTTATTATGGGTAAACCAAATCAGTGAGAACAGGCTCAGACACGCCATAAGAATATTCACGACCGAAAGAAGTACAAAAATGCGCCCGGTTGTCAATACAGGCTTGTAATAATCACGCCTGTCCTGGTCGAGAAAATAATATACAAAGGGGTAGGCGTCGGTATAGGTTTCCCATGTTTGTTTGATGTATTGCACAGTCGACTGCTGGTCTTCAGGTTTAAGGCGAACTGAAAGATAACCCTCGTAGTTTCCGGGAAGGAACAGCAATACAAGCGGCCTGATCGGATTTTCAAGAGTTTCATAATTGAAGTCGTTTACCACCCCGATAATTTTTCGTTTAGTAGTTTTTTCAGGCACATCGGAAAGCTGAAAAAGGGTTTTGCCTACCGGATCTTTAATATCCATAAGCTTCACGGCGGTTTCGTTGATCACACAGGCCATTGTGTCATCCGAATTCCTGTTGAAGAACCTGCCACTGATCAGTTTAATCCGGTAGGTTGAGTCAAAGTCATAGCTAACCAGTAAGGTGGATGATGAATAACTGCGTGCAGCCGAACCGCCTTCGGGGTAATAAGGGAATCTCGGAAATCCGCTTCCCATGGGATTTGTGGCATTAGATACCGATATCACACCGTCATAACTTTTAATTTGCTTTTTAAAATCCTCCAGCTTTCCGGTCAATGCATCGGGCCGTCGGATCATAAGCAGGTTGCTCGTATCATAACCCCTGTCCTTATTTACAAGATAACGGTACTGGTAAAACACAACCATTGTCATGCTAACAGCTCCGATCGCAAGGAAAAGCTGGAATACCGACAATGCCTTACGGAACCTTCCTTTGTCGGGGAAATCATAATGGTTATGAACCACAGTCTCCGGGTTACATCCTGAAAGGTACCATGCCGGGTAAAGACCTGAAATAATTCCGATGAAAACAATGAGTACAATGAGCATGGAAAATCCTTCCGAATTGAGCAGCTGATTCAGGTTAAGCTGCACGCCTATATAGGCGCTGAATGCCGGCAATAATAACTCGGTGAACAATAATGCCAGAGCCAGTGCAAAAAATGCCAGAAGGGATGATTCAAGGAGAAACTGTGCTATTAAAGCCGGCCTTTCGGATCCTGATAGTTTTCGGATACCCACTTCAAGCGATCTTTTCATCGACTGCGCCGTAACAAGGTTGATAAAGTTAAGGCACGAAAGCACCATAATAATCACGGCCAGCGCTATAAAAAGATAAACATAGAATATTTTGCCGGTAGATTGCGTTTCACTTGCTGATTTAAGATGGATCTCACTAAGCGGTTCGGCTATAAAATGATAGTAATTGCCATTTTCAAAAGATTGTTGCCGGGTAACATTTAGCAAACGCTGGTAATCAGGAATCACATGATTCTGAGCAATCAGGCTCAGCCCTTCATTTGCACGATCTATTGAACCACCCTCCCTGAGCGTGAAATAGGTTAATAAATAATGGATAATCCAACGATCATTTGCCAGCATTTTCTGATAGGTAGAAATGGCCCCGACCATATCGAACTGGAGCGAAGAATTCTCCGGTACATCCTTCATTACGCCCGTTATTGTGTAATACGTCGAATCATTTTCAACACGTAATTTTCTTCCAACTGGGTTCTCATTGCCAAAATACTTTCTTGCCGAGGATTCGCTCAGTACTATACTGAAAGGATTTTTAAGCACTTCATCAGGAGATCCTTTTACTAAAGGAAAAGAAAACATGTTGAAAAATCCGGGATCAGAGAATATGAGATTGTCCTCATTATACCGGATGCTGTCATTTCGCAGAAGCCATGCACCGAATCGTGCAACCCTGACTGCATCCTCTACATCCGGAATTTCTTTTTTCATGGTTTCAGCAAGGGGAGTTGCTGTCTGAGGTATATTGATCCGGTTGCCTGCAATCAATCCGTCAACAGCCACACGGTAAATCCGGTCGGCATTCCTGTGAAACCGGTCATAACTAAGCTCCTTATGGGCATAAAGGAAGATAATTATACTGAACATCAGGCCAATAGCCAGACCAAAGATATTCACCAGGGTGTAATACCTGTTTCTGTTAAATACCCTTAAAGCTATTTTGATATAATTTTCGAGCATGGACAATACCCCAAATATTAGGTCTCAACATTCATGCCGCAGCAGGTAATGATTTAAATTACAGGTTAGTAAAAAATATTTGAATTGTAAAATCACATTTGCAGAACGTTCGGAAATGAACAGGAGGTGTGCGAAAACGCACAATTTACTGCTATAAGCATTTGGTGAAGTGAATATTGTAAAAATCAACCAGGTTGCTGTCGATTACCATGGTATCCCCGGTTTCCCATTTATCCACGAATTTTCTTCCCTTCAGGAAATAGCAACGGGTACAGGTGGGATTTCTAAGGAAAACGCGCTTTTCCGATTTTTTATAGACGATGAGCGCTTTCTGAATGTAAAGCGCATTGTGTGACTCTTCCAGCCGGTATGTGGCTTTGCGGACGGGAGTGCATGCAACAAATAAAAAAATAAAAAGGACAAACGTGCGGGTCATATTGTGAGGGAAGGACTATCACTAAGATACACATTTTAAACCGATTTACAATCGATGTATGTAAAATCCAACAACCGCATACCTGAGTTTGTTACTTAGTCCGGAGTTAAGTAAAAGCCTTAGCCATGAATAAACTGATAAATGGGTTGATACTTTTTGTAATGATGACGATTCTCCTCTGTTGCAGCCGCGATAATGCATACACCCAGGGCCCGGATGATCTTGATAAGAGAGTGAATGATTTTCTGAACAGTCATGTTTCCGGCTGGCATGATATGAACGTTCCTGCATCCGATGGAAAACTGCTGTATGACATCATTCTGAAAAATAATTATAAGAATGCACTTGAAATAGGCACATCAACCGGACATTCCGGAATATGGATGGCCTGGGCGCTGAGCAAAACCGGGGGTAAGCTGACGACGATTGAAATTAATGAAAGAAGGTACAATGAGGCATTGGAGAACTTCAAAAAAGCAGGGTTAATCGATTACATTGATGCCCGGCTTGCCGATGCCCATGAATTGGTGAAAACTCTGCCCGGTCCCTTCGATTTCGTGTTCAGCGATGCCGATAAGGATTGGTATGTCAATTACTTCAGGGCAATTGATCCCAAACTTTCAGTAGGCGGCTGTTTTACAAGCCATAACATTGGCATGTACGGAGCCCGTGATTTTTACGAATTCATAAAATCACTACCTTATTATACAACCAGCGTGGATTACAATGGTGCCGGAATGTCGATCAGTTATAAGACTGATAACCCCTAGCTTTACTGCGCTGTTATCTCGAGTACGGCGCTTGTCAATGGCTGGCCGTTTGTCACACTGAGTCCAACATTCATCAGGTATTCTCCTGAAAACACAACCGGGGCCGGCAGAATGCCCCACATGCCCGGAAACTGGTTAATTTCCTTAATGCTGTAATTCTTTGCCGGATCAAGGCCCTGCAACTTCACCGTGTTGAAGTTTTCATTAAACCGGGCATTCATTGTATATGAAAACAGGATGGCTTTGTCTTTCTGTTCGCTTACATACATCAGAACACACCTGTTTTCTTCATAGGGAGAGATCAGTCTGAAAAGGTCACCCTGCCATATTACATGGCTCAGTCTCTTGTAGTTTTTAACAGCTTCCTGGCTGAAAGCAAGTTCCTTTTCATTCATTTCGTTTACAGGAATATCATAACCCATTTTACCCATCATGGCCACATCGGTTTTGAATTTCAGCGATTGCTTCCCCCATGAGGTAATATGATTGCACACGGCCACTGACGGATAGAAGTAGGAATATCCCCACTGAATGTAAATTCTTTCGAGCGGATCGGTATCGTCACTGGCCCAGAATTCGGTAAAGTACTTCAGGGCTCCGTAATCCACCCTGGCCCCGCCACCCGAGCAAAGCATCATAGGCAGATCGGGATATTTCTGCCTTACCCTCTTCAATACGCTGTAAAGCCCGTTTACATAATCAACATACACGTGCGACTGCTTATCTTTCAGGTATGGTGAATAGGTATTGGTCATCATCCGGTTGCAGTCCCATTTGAAATAGGCAATTCCGGGAAGCCGTGTCAGCAACCCGTCAACAATTCCGTAAACAAAATCCTGAACCTGGGGATTGGTAAGGTCAAGCACAAGCTGATTGCGATAATAATGCTCCGGCCTGTTCGGGAGTTTCAGGATCCAGTCGGGATGCTTCTCATATAATTCACTTTTGGGATTTACCATTTCAGGTTCAATCCAAAGGCCGAATTTTACATTCTTTTTGGTAGCATCATCCGTAATTGCACTCAGTGTATTTGGCAGTTTCGTTTTATTTTCCTGCCAGTCGCCCAACCCCGCCAGGTCATTGTTCCTGGGATATTTATTGGCGAACCAACCGTCATCAAGCAGAAACATGTCCAGACCCATTTTTTTGGTGTCATCCAGGAGACTTTTCAGCTTTTCCTCGTTGAAATCGAAATAGGTGGTTTCCCAGTTATTCAAAAGCATCAGTCTTGAACCATTGCCATTCATTACACCGTAATTCCTTGCCCATTCATGCATATTCCGGCTTGCTTCCCCTTTTCCTTTTGTTGAATAGGTGAAAATGAATGAAGGAGTGATGAAAGGTGTAGCCGGTTGCAACGCATATTCCGAAGCAAAGGGATTGATTCCGCTTATAATCCTCAAGGAGTTACGCTCATCGAGTTCGAAAAGGAACCTGAAATTACCCGACCATTCCAAGGTTCCTGCAATCAGGTTCCCGGTATTTTCGGTTGATTTTCCGTTTAATGAAAGAAAAAAAACAGGTGTCTGATACATATGCGCCCGGGTTCCCAGTTTGGTATCAATTATTTTAATACCGCTTGTGAGCTCACTTTCCTGCATTTTCATTTCTTCGGCCCAATCGCCGTGAAACTGGGTAAGCCAGTATTTTTCGGCATCAAAATGCAGCATCGATGAGGCATAGTTATACAACGTCACCGGCTTCTTTTCCTGGTGAATGATTTCAACCCACTGCTCGAAAACGTTTTCTTTCTGAAAGGCTTTGATATGAAGAGTCACTTCAACAGGATACTTGGGATCTTTAAGGTGAATGTGTGTGATAACCACATTGTTTTCAGGTTTTTCAACCTGGTGGCTGACGTATTGCAGTTCAAGTGAAGGATTGCCGTCATTATGTGTCACCCGGATGGCCGGCTCAAAAAGATTGTCGGTTCCCGATGTGATATACGCCACATGTGATGGCTGCTGGAACATCCTGTCGCCGCTGATATCGATCTTTGGTCCGAAATAAGCCTGGTATAACCTCGAATCATTACCGGTTTCCAATACCAGACTTACATTGTTTGTGCTTACCGGAATAATAACACGCTCACCCGCAACGGCGGTTATGTTCAATGCAATAGCCACAACAACAGAAAACAATAGGTTTTTCATGTCAGTTTTTTTAAATAATAAAAGCCATTTTTCAATGGCTTTTAAAGATACAAAAAAATAGGACGCTGGTAATTCTGCTACCAATTATCAGGGATTTCTTAGACATGTACGGTTTATATCGCTTATCAGAACGTTTTCTTTACGGTATTTTTTAAAGAAGTTGTTTACATAGCTTTCTGCCATTTTCCGTTGTGCTTTCGGAAGTAAGTTGAAAGTTTCTATAGTCTGGATCAGCATGGGCTGTTCCTGCTGGAATTCATCAAATACTTGTTTTAAAAGAGCTTCACTGAAGCATGTTCCCTGGAAATATCGTTCAGTTACATCATCGATCGGAATTTTTTCATTGGGCGAAGCATACGATGAATTCACGAATCCTGAGTAATCGAAGTCATAGCTTACAGGAATACCTTTGTTTATAGTGGGGTCATTCGTTTTCAGCACCTTGATGTTGTGCTGCGATTGAACTGACCAGTCGGTGTTACCGATCATGTAATTGAATAAAGCCACTCTTGCCATTTCATAATCGTTCATATTATTCTGACTTATGTTCGGGTTCTCAACAACTGAAGCATTGTTGCGTGAGGCAAGATGATCCGTATTCTCAATAAGAAAACCATACTCGGTGTATATTGCTTTCGGACGGTTCACATCTACATAGTTGACCCTCACAAGCCGTGCTTTAAAACTGTAAGGAGTCACCTGGTTATAAAGCTTGTATACCAGATATTCTTTAAGAATATAATTTTCAAAATTCACACCCGGAGAACAATGTGTCACAAGCTTCAGGTTACCGGTTTCAAAAACCGACTGGCTGCCTTTGCCATCTTTTATTTTAAGACAAATAGGAGGAAAAGAGCAATACTTACGGCGCATTTTACCCCTGGCCTTTATTTTAATGTCCTGCGAAAGCGAATCGTTTTCAGATGTCATGACAGTTAATTTTGCATCAAACGATTTGTCAGGATCAAGTTTTGTTTTTTGAAACTCACGTACATCAAACATAAGGGTCATTTCAAGTACATCTTCGGCATTGAAAAAGCTGAATTGGCTTGCCGGTTCAATGTTCAATGAATCTTTATCCTTGCTCTTTGATACAGCAGCCGATGCCTGGCTAAATGAAGCCATTCCCAGGACTATGGTTGCAAGCAGTATATATTTTAAGGTTTTCATGGCTTACTCTTTGGGGTTAATTAATCATCATCAATTGTATTCAGGGAATCATCAAAGGAAGTATCCCCACTGTCTTTGAAAAAAATCCTGATTTGAGCGTGATTCTTTATATAATCGGTTTTACCTATCTCAAATCTTACAATGTTCAGCTCGGTGAGATCCCTTAAGCGTCCAAGCAAAAGGTGATGCTTGCTTGGTTTGAGCAGTGCAGTATCATTAATCGTGATGGTACGTTGTGACAGCCTGTTGCTGAAGAAAACTTTCTCAAGCAGCCATATGACAACAATTAAAAGTACGTTTGCAAATACGATCCAATGAATGCAATCCGACAGATGCAGCAGCGCGTTGATGGCGGAAACACCTACAATCATGAAAAGGTACGCCATATCCTTAACCTCAACGTTCACTGTACGGAACCGGATGATAGCAAAAATTGCGAACAAACCGAGAACCAGTCCAAGTTCAAGTTGTACCCAACGCAGCATGGCACAAATGAGAAAAACAACTATTCCTGTGATAACCTGGGCAAAAACATACTCGGGCTTACGGTTCCAGCGGTAATACATCATTACCGAAAGGATAACCAGAACAACCAGGTTCATCCCGAACTGGATGAGCAGTTCGTAGAAATCGGCGGTTGCTACCGGGGGGCAGAACCGGATTTGCGAAAGAACCGAAGAGATTGAATTATTCATGGTTATTATTGTTTGATAGTCATCTATCACAAAACAGGCCAAACTGCCTAATAAATTAAAAAACAGATAATTAAAACATTATTTGAACTTATGCGACCATTACTGAAACTGTATACTTTATATATAAGACCTGTTCGGAACCGTACACCCTGGTACCAAAAAAGCCCTTCAGTCATCACTGAAGGGCTTTTAGTCAAAAAGGAATAAATGCCTTAATTTGACGGAGCGCTTCCGCTACCGCCCTGGTTACCGCCTCCCCCTTTGAGGTCATCGTTCTGAATACCTCTCCTGGCTTTCTTAACCTGAAGATCCATTTTTCCGAAATTGTAGGTAAGGCTGATCCTTAACTGGCGTGAAAGGTAGCTGTATTTCGAATGGGAATAAAATGTGATGTC
>DATGXG010000022.1 GCA_035299085.1 Bacteroidales bacterium
AATTAGTTCAAACGGCGAAGCCTTCAAACGGCGAAGCCTTCAAACGGCGAAGCCTTCAAACAGCGAAGCGATCAAACAGCGAAGCGATCAAACAGCGAAGCGATCAAACAGCGAAGTGTTATTGAATCGGACTTACATAACTTGCCTGGAAATCCTCCCACTTAGTGGTTTTATAAGCATTCCCGCCAATGAATTTAATAATCTGGTCGAAGGGTTTTGCCTCTATGTACCCCTGAACTGGCTGTATCATATTGGTTTGTTCATCCAGGAATACAACTGAAGGATAACCGAGCTGACCGTTCAGAAGAGCAGCGGCCAGTTCATTATAACCCCGGTTTCCACTGGCAACATATTTATAACTTTTACCATTAAGTACAACATCGGTCTTTTGTTCGGCATTGAACTTAACTGCATAAAAATTAGAATTGATGTAATCAGCTATTGTATTGTTGCTGAATGTTTTGCTGTCCATAACTTTGCACCATCCGCACCAATCGGTGTATACATCAATCATTATCTTCCTGGGCTCCTTTTTGGTGAGTTCAAATGCTTCTTCAATCGAATACCATTTTACCGGAGATTGTGCGGATGCAACAAATGAAGAAACGGCCAGGACGAAAATGATGAAATATGTTCTCATATAATCAATGGATGACACAAAATTATAACGTCAAAATTAGAAAATTGTTCCATCATACTAACGATTTACTGTAAGTGAAACGGGCACTCCGTATTGGTACACAGGCGAAATGGCTTCTGCCCACAATTGTTCTCCTGCCATAAGTCTTATACGGGCCTGATCCGGTATCCGGTATGGAATCGTATTGGGTTGTATTTTAGAAGTTATTTTGAAAGACTCCATCTCTTTTAGTTTATGAGAGGCTTCCAGTTCAAGAATAACCGGAATACCTGCTGTTTCCCTTGAATCGAGGAATCCCTCGGTTTGTGAAAACCTGAACAGGACCGGACGGTCAGATGTTTTTCCCGGGTCCGGCATATAATAAAAGGTACGGCTCATTGGAATCACTGTTTTTTTACCGGTGAAAAGCGAAAGATACTCCTGCTCAAGGCGTGACAGTTCAGCCAATGCCGAAGCCATCGCTTCTCCGTTAGGCATATAGGTATACTGACCGGCAACCAGCTTGAAGCGCCTTTTCTTAAGTTTAATCAGAAAATCAGCGGCTTCCTCTGCCTTTTGCTCAACAGTCTTTTCTTTCATTGTGATGCGGGTCTGAGGCCGGGCGCCTGAATCAGGCATAACGGTACTCACATCCACATCTTTTTCAGCTTCAAAATTTCTCCTGATGGAAAGATCTTTAAATAATACATCACCCTGGTTTCCCGGGTAAGAATACGACTTGTTAACATTGGCAGAGAACCGCGGAACTGACAGGATCAGGCTGTCCTTTAACAAATTTGAAATTTGTGTGAAAGAATAAGGATTTTCAAGTCCTGAAAGCGAATAAATGAAATCGGGATCTGCCTCAAGGTGATTTCCAATAGATACGGACCTGATATTGAATATTTTTTCGTTTTTCATGGGAGCATCCTTTATTCCCAGGTATTTTTGGGCAAAACGGGCATAAGGTCCGGGATTAATAATGATCTCTTCGGCCTGAACCGATACATCGATTACCGTAACAGGTAAGGAGTAAACGAAGGAGCCGGCCTGTGCCGTTTCTCCGTTATTCATATTAGTAACCGACAGGTTGCTTACAGTTGCGCAGGCCCACACTAATCCCGCTGAAATTATGGTCACAAAAACAATCCTAAAACTTTTCATCTTTCAATATTAATTTAAATACACGGCCAAGTTGTTCAACAATATCCGATGCAATTATGGTTTCACTTCCCATGGATGAAACCGCAATATCACCGGCCAAACCATGTAAAAATGTTCCTGCAATGGCAGCATCTTCAGGTTTGTAGCCCTGAGCTAATAACGACAGAATTACACCGGTTAGTACATCACCGGCACCTGCTGTTGCCATGGCAGGATTTCCGGTACTATTATAAAAACACCTGCCGTCAGGCAAAGATACTGATGAATAGGCACCTTTTAAAACAATAATAATTCTATGTTTTACCGAAAGTTCAATTTGTTTTTCATTCCTTTCAAATCCGCTTTGTGATTTACCTGTCAACCGGTCAAATTCACCCGGATGAGGAGTAATAATTGTATTTTCGGGCAGACGGCCAATCCAGAATTCCGATGCCACAATATTGAGTGCATCGGCATCAAGAACCAGTGGTTTTGAGCTGTTTATAAGATCCGCCAGGGCGGCAATAGTAACCTTATTTGTTCCGATGCCTGGTCCGGCTCCGATCGCAGAATACTTTCCAACCGACGGAGCCTTGCTGAAGTACATTTCATCGTCATCTATACTGAAGATGGATTCCGGCACTGCTGTCTGAATAACAGGATAAACTTGCCTCGGAACATGACAGGTGACCAGTCCTGTACCGGTTCTCATACAGGCCCTGGATGCAAGAATGGCAGCACCCATCATCCCATATGAACCGGCCACAAGCAGTGCATGTCCCTGGGTTCCTTTATGAGTAAATACTTTTCGTTTTCGTATGGTTCCCCTTAAATCCTCTTCCCGGATATAAAACCAGGGTGTTAACTTTTCATTGATGATATCCTTATGAAGTCCCAGTGGTATAATTTCCCATTTGCCAGTGTAAATTTCATTTTCAGCAAAGAAAAAAGCTCTTTTAGGAAATTCAAAAGATAGCGTATGGCTTGCATGAATTATGCATGAGCCGTTATTTCGGTTATCTTCTCCAAACAAACCACTGGGAATGTCAATTGAAATTATTTTGGCATCCGAATGATTAATATGTTGAATGACTTCACATGCAAATCCTTCGGAAGGTCTTGATAAACCCGAGCCAAAGAGCCCATCTATAACTACATAATCCGGATAAATCACAGGCAATTCTTCCCTGGTCCTGATTTCATGAATAATAACTTTCCCTTGTTTTATCAAACGCTCCCGGTTAACCTGTGAATCCGGCGAAAGGGTATCAGTAATATATACAGGATAAAGAACTATGTTTCCAAAGCCCTTCTCACTCAGAATCCGGGCCAGAGCCCATCCATCTCCTCCGTTATTGCCCGGACCGGTGAATATGTGCAGGGGCGTTTCAATTTTTAAACGATTAATGATCCATTCGGCACAACCCAGAGCAGCTCTTTCCATCAGGTCAACTGAAGACACCGGCTCATGTTGAATGGTATATGAGTCTATTTCGTGTATTTCCTTTGTACTAAAAACTTTCATAGAAACTTTTCTGAGTTCCTGTTTCCATGTAATGTTTTCTGTAATCATACTCTAATAACAATACAACTTTGCCTGTGGCATCTCGTTCTTCATAAACACTAGGGGCGCCTGATTCAAGGTATTTGTATGTCTTTTCGCCTGTTGCTTTGCCATCAGCGCCGATATTCTTCACTGTTGACTGCACGTTATTTAAATAAGTATAGTCTTCATGAGCTGAATATTTTTTACCTGCATTGTCTGTTCCGGATATGATCACCTGCTTGATGGTGTGATCATCATTATAAGAATACTGCTTCGATTCTTGTTTTACAGATGCATTCGCTGCCGGTTTATAGGTATCTTTGCGTTTGATCAACAAACCGTTGGCGTCATAGTTATACCGGCTGAGTGAACCGGCACTTGTACCAAAGTATTTTTTCTCGGAAATGATCCTTTTGTTTTTATCAAAACCGGTAACCGTTTTCTCCTGAAGAACCAGAGAATGATTTTTACCCGGAATCAGCTTCTCGAGCAAAATCTCATTTCCATCCGGACTATAGCTGTGTTTTATTATATAAAGCAGGCTATCGTGTGAATTATAGCATTCCTCACTAAATAGCTTATGATCCTTGAAAAAGCGGAAAACGTAATTCGAAATTTGTCCGGTTTTATCATCATAGTTAACCTCCCTGAAAAAAACATCATCCGGAGAAATGAACTGTTGTTTAATAGTTGTATAGCCGGTAGTCTTACCTTCGGCATTTAAAATATGCTTATTGGTGATGTTGATTCTGATGGTGTCAGCTGCCATGCCCTTAAATACAGAAAGGATCAGTAAGGCAGCAGGTAAATAAAATTTCAACTTGTGTACCATAAATGTGACAGTTAAGTTATTTCTTATTACCGGTACAATGGATGGCAATCAGCTCATCTGCGGCTTTATACCCCAGTGATTTTGCCCTTTGTAAATCCTCGCAGCCCTCAGTCAATTTATTCAGGTTAATTTCTGAAACAGCCCGAAGATAATAGGCGATTGCATAATTTTTATTCAGTTCAATGGCCTTTGTATAGTCAATGACTGCCTCCTGGTGTCTTCCCAGGTTACCTTTTGAAACACCCCTGTTAAACCATGCTTCGGTGTATTGTGGATTCAGGGCAATTGCTTTATCATATAAAGGAATTGATCCCTTGTAATCCTGTTTCATTGAGCTTACCACACCGAGGCTCAGATAAACACCGGCGTCGTCCGGTTTAAGTTTCTGAAGTTCCTTCAGATCTTTTAAAGCCGCATTGGCGTTTTGTTGGCCGAGATATATGATAGAGCGGTTATTTAGGGACTCAGTTACCTTGAATTTACTATTTATGCATTGTGAAAAATCTTTCAGTGCAGCATCTGCCATACCTTTTCGTGCATAGGCAGATCCCCGGTTGAAGATTACATCCAGGTTGCCCGGTCCGAGTTCAAGTGCATGATTAAAGTCGGTCAGGGCACCATCGAAATCGTTGATATTGAGTTTCAGATAGCCTCTGCTGGCATAAGCCTCTTTGTTATTCAGATCCACGTTAAGCAAATTATCGTAATCAGCAATTGCCCCCTTGAAATCATCCATTGCCGAATTGGCTTCTACACTTTTCAAATAAGCCTCAATATTATCCTTATCGAGTTTCATGGCTTGGCGATAATCGGAAACCGAACCCGCAAAATCAAGGAGAGCAGCTTTTGCCAAACCACGATGATACCATGCCTGTGCATTGGTTGAATCGGATTTAAGCACGGCATTGAAATCGGCTACTGCCAATAAAGGCTTTTGTTGTTTGATTTCGATAAGCCCCCTGTAAAACTTTGCATCGGAAGTAACACTATCCATTTGAAGAGATGCGTTGGCATAATTCAGGGCTTCATCATACCGGTTAAGGTAATAAAGAGATTTTGTCAACCCGTTAAGGGCAGCCGGAGATTTATTCAGAAAGGCTGCTTTTTTGAATTGCTCATAGGCTTTCGCATATTCCTTTTGATCAAAATACGCGGATCCCTTCAATATCATATTGGTTGACAAAGGTTTGCGGATAACCAATCCGCCAAAAACCAGGAGAACGAGAACAGCGATGACTGCAACTATACGGGTATTCTTTTTTGCCATAGTAATTGTGTTTAATGAATCATGCTAATATTATGAAAAAAAATTGAGACTGATCCCACTCATTGAATGATCGTAGAGAATTATTTGTTATTTTTAATGGGGTTAATAATTGAGGGATAATTCAGAGGACTTAACAGAGATTTGCCAACCATTGCCCCTGCAAACAAAGTTTTTTGAGGTAGAAACTTATTCTCAAGATATTTTTTCATGCTTAAAAAAGGAAGATATTTCAGGTCCTCAGGTCTATTCCTATTCAGCCTGCTTGTAATCAACTTCATTATTCTGTCATTGTCATATGTATATTTCAGGACCGAAAAAGCTCAGATTTTAGATAATCTTATGAATCCCGGTGCTGAAATTGTGAAACTGAAAGCCTATATGATTGCCTTTAGCGGATTGATCATACTGGCTTTTAACACTGCTTTTTCATTTTTCTGGTTTAAGCAGCGAAATGAATTATCGGCACTTGAAAAAGATAAGCTTTTGTTAATCGAGCAGTTTGCCATGTTATCGCGGTTTGCCAATGATGCCATTATAGTTTTTACCGAAGATCATACCATAATCCAGGTCAATGATAAAGCCCTTGAACTTTACGGTTTTTCAAGGTCGGATATATTGGGCATGACGGTTGAAATGCTCCGCATTCCTGAAGAAAGAGATGATTTTCCTGCAATGCTGCTAAAGGTGAAAGCAGATAATGGCCTGAGGTTTGAAACCGTTCACATGACTTCTAAAGGAACCGGATTTCCTGTAGAAGTGAGCATGAGGTATATGGAACTTATGGGCAGTAATTGCTTCCAGGCCGTTGTAAGGGACATAACACAACGGAAACAATTCGAAAAGGCCTTGATAGCCAGTGAAGAACGTCTCAAAATGATTACAAATACAGTGCCTCTGATTGTTTGGACTGCAACGGCAGAAGGCTATATTGACTTTGTAAATTCCCGTTTTGAAGAAATTGTTGGTTTTTATCCCATCCGTGAAAATGCTACTATTGATTTTATTCATCCTGACGACAGGGAACGAGTAACTAAATATTGGCAAAGTGCTGTGAATGAAGCAAGACAACACCAGATTCAATTACGGATCCTCACGAAAGAAGGGATTTACAGGTGGTATCTTTGTATGGCAATGCCATCGTGCAACAGTGATGGTAAAATATTAAGGTGGTTCGGAAGCGCCACGGATATTGATGAACTCGAGAACAGGGTGGCGCAGCGCACAGCCGAGATAAAAGAACATGAAAAGGAAATTGTAAAACTGAACCTGAGCCTGCAGGAACATGCGCTGAGCCTTGAAAATGCAAACAAGGAACTTGAAGCATTTATTTATTCCGTATCACACGATTTGCGTGCTCCTCTGCGTGCCATCAACGGTTTTTCTATGATTCTGCTCGATGAGTATAAAAGCAAACTGGATACAGAAGGTCAGAATATGCTTGGTAAAGTATGGAACAATGCCGACCGTATGCGACAGCTTATCGATGATTTGTTGCGTTTTTCCAAAACAGGCCGGCATGCCCTTTCCATAACTTATATTGATATGAATGCCCTGTTCAATTCAATGATCGAGGAAACAAAACAGCTATACCCCGAAAGGCAGATCAAAACATCAATATCTGAAATGCCCGGTGCTTACGGAGATCTTTCATTAATGAAACAGGTGCTTCTCAACCTTCTGTCGAACGCTGTAAAATTTTCAGGGAACAGGGAATGTTCAGAGATCGAAATCAAAGGTTCAAGAAATAATGAAGAAATATGTTATTATATAAAGGATAACGGCACAGGCTTCGATATGAAATATGCAGATGAGCTGTTCGGCGTTTTCCGGCGGCTTAATAATGCCGAAGGATTTGAGGGAACTGGTGTAGGCCTTGCTCTTGTTAAGCGGATAATTGAAAAGCACGGTGGCAAAGTGTGGGCTCAAAGCGAGCAGGGAAACGGGGCCACTTTTAGTTTTTCACTGCCTGATAACCGGTAAATCTCATAATATGGCCGATAAACTTCGTATACTATTTGTTGAAGATCTGGTCACTGATTATGAACTCGCTTTATATGAAATTCAGAAAACAAATCCCGATCTAATCAGTAAAAGGGTTGACAACAAGGATGACTACCTTTCCGCACTGAATGAATTTAAACCCGATCTGATCCTGTCAGATTATGTTATGCCTGAATTCAATGGCATGACAGCCCTGGATATAAAAAAGGAATTTTTTCCCGATATTCCTTTTATAATGCTTACAGGATCAACCAACGAAGAAACCGCTGTACTTTGTATGAAGGCTGGAGCCGATGACTATGTAATTAAAGAACATATCAGGCGATTGCCGCTCTGTGTATCAAGCGCACTTTCAAATGCGCAGGTAAGAAAGGAAATTCGTAAGGCACAGCAGGAGTTGATCCGCAGGGAACTTCTTCTGAGGAATGCTGTCAATAATCTGCCATCTACGTTTACGATTTACGACAACGAAGGGAGAATCGAATACATTAATGAATATGGTCTGACTCTTGCAAATCTTAAACCTCGTGATGCTGTGGGGAAGAAAGAAGAGGAAATATTCCCGCCTGAGGTTACTGAAAGTTATATTGCTGCACTTTATAAAACTTTCGCAAGTCGCGAAACCCAGGTTATTGAAAGTCTGATAAACTATCCTCATGCGTCTCGCTATGTAATCTATTATTTTGTTCCTACGCTTGATGAAAATGGCAAAATATATAAAGTGCTCGGGATAGCATATGATATTACCGAACGAAAAGAAGCTGAAGAAAAGCTCAAAGTGGCCCGAAAAAGAGCCGAAGAATATGATTTACTGAAATCGGCCTTTCTGGCGAATATTTCTCACGAAATCAGGACACCTCTTAATGCCATCATGGGATTCGCCCAGATGATACAGAGAGGTTATTCCGATGATGAACAGTTATCCGGCTACATTGATATTATCCTGCTTAGCAGCAACCAATTGCTTGAAATAATAAAAGAGATGCTCGAGATCTCCCAACTGGTTTCCGGTAAATCAAATATCAACCAAACAACATTTTCAATTACAGGGTTATTGCAGGATTTGTTTCTGAGTTTTCAGGTGCTTGAGGACGCAAAAATCAGGCAGGGCATTCAATTTAATCTCGATATAGCTTCACTCAGGTCAGAGAATGACATGATTGAAACCGACAGGGAAAAATTGTTCCAGATACTTAAAAACCTGTTGAATAATGCCTTTAAATTTACGTTCAACGGATCGGTGACTTTGGGTTGCCAGAAAAACCATCCGGGCATATGGCATTTTTATGTAACCGACACAGGCATTGGCATTGAACCGGATAAGCTGATGTACATTTTTGATATATTCAGGCGGGGCGATGAATCTTTTACGCGTCAGTTCAGCGGAGTAGGTCTTGGTCTCACCATTTGCAAAGAACTTATCACACTTCTGAAAGGTGAAATTTGGGTGGAAAGTAAGCCCGGAAAGGGTTCGGTATTTAATTTCATGCTTCCCGAAAATCTTGGGAAAATAGGAATTTAATGGTATATTTAATGCTATATTACTCAAAATGAAGATCCAGTTTATCACTTGTATTAATAAACCTGACAACATGAAAAAAATAGTTTTCCTTCTGTTTTGCATCATTGCATTTTCAATCATTCAGAGCTGTGTTATTGATTTTCCTGACTCAATTTCGGGGAACGGCAATGTAGTTACACAAACGCGCGATTTATCTGAATTCTCAGCTATAAAGGTTAGCTCAGGAATCGATGTATACCTGACCCAGGGCGAACCTCAACGGGTTGAAGTGGAAGCAGATGAAAACCTGCAGCAATGGATAAAAACCGACGTCAATGGCAACGAGCTCAATATTTATTCGGATAAATCGATTCGGCTGGCACGCACTAAAAAGGTTAAAATAGTATGTAAAACCCTTGAAAAGATTGAAATATCGAGTGCCGGAGATATTACCGGACTTAGCCGGTTTAAAACCGATAAACTGGATATTGACATGACAAGTGCAGGGGACTTGAAATTTGAAGTCGAAGCCGATGAAGTCCGTATCTCAATTTCAAGTGCCGGTAATGCCGATTTAAAAGGTAATACCCGGGTCTTCAATGCTGAACTCAGCAGTGCTGGAGATCTGAATGCATATGAACTGGAAGCCAAAATAGCCGATGTCTCTGTTTCAAGTGCCGGAAGCGCTCGTGTTTTTGTTACCGATGAAGCGAGATTCAGATCGAGTAGTGCCGGAAATATCAGTTATAAAGGCAATCCCAGCATAAAAGAAATCAATACATCGAGCGCCGGATCAGTCAATAAAAAGGATTAAATCCGGTAATCAGTAATCAGTAATCGGTAATCGGTAATCGGTAAACGAACACCGAACACCGAACACCAATACTTACCACAACAGGGGTATGAAGTTTGAAAGGAACTTTATACCTTTATTGCATTATATTATTTCAGTAGATAACTTTTATGGAGAATAAATATGTTCATTTACTTGCTATTGATCATAATCTGGCACCATGGCAGGTAGAGAATACCCTTAAACTGCTTGAATCAAAAGCCACCATTCCGTTCATCAGCAGGTATCGCAAAGAAGCCACCGGAAGTCTTGATGAAGTTCAGATAACTGATATTCGTGATCAATACAACAGGTTTCTCGATATTGATAAAAGGCGGGAATCCATTATCAGCAGCATTGAAGAACAAGGACTCATGACTGATGAGATCAGGAAGAAGCTGGATGCTGCTTTTTCACTTGCCGAACTCGAGGATATTTATCTTCCCTATAAACCTAAAAAGAAGACAAGAGCATCGGTGGCACGTGAAAAAGGTCTTGAGCCGCTGGCCCATAAAATAGTGAAACAGGCTGAAAGAAATCTTTCACTGGCTGCACGCGATTTTATTGGCGAAAAAGTTGCTGATGAAGAAGAAGCGTTGCAGGGCGCCAGGGATATTATAGCTGAATGGGTGAATGAAAATCAGCAATCGAGAGTTCTTGTGAGAAATGCATTTTCACAGGGAGCAGTGATTTCTTCAAAACTGGTGAAAGGTAAAGAGGCAGAGGGTATTAAATACCGTGACTATTTTGATTTTGCTGAACCTCTTGCCAAATGTCCATCGCACCGCTTACTGGCCATGATGAGGGGTGAGGAGGAAGGATTTCTGCGAGTTGGTGTGGAGCCTGAACAGGAGAAGACGATAAGCCGACTGGAGAAACAATATATCAAATCCACCGGTGATTGTGCCGAACAGCTTGCCATCGCCATTAAGGATTCCTATAAAAGATTGCTTGAACCGTCCATTGAAACGGAATTCCGTTCGCTTGCAAAAGAAAAAGCTGATGAACAGGCTATCAAAGTATTCGCTGAAAATCTCAAACAATTGCTTATGGCGCCACCTCTTGGACAGAAAAGAGTACTAGCCATAGATCCCGGATTCCGGACAGGTTGCAAGGTGACGTGCCTGGATGCACAGGGTAACCTTCTCCACAATGAAACGATATATCCCCATCCGCCGGTACAGGAAACATCCATTGCCTCCAAAAAAATAAATACGCTTGTAAATTCTTATAAAATCGAGGCAATTGCCATTGGTAACGGTACAGCCAGTCGCGAAACGGAATCGTTTATCAGGAATATAAAATTTGAGCGTGATCTTAAAGTATTCGTTGTAAGTGAAGCAGGAGCTTCAGTATATTCTGCTTCAAAAACTGCAAGAGATGAATTTCCTGATTATGATGTAACGGTTAGGGGAGCTGTTTCAATCGGTCGCCGGTTGATGGATCCGCTTGCAGAACTCGTGAAGATCGATCCTAAATCAATCGGGGTGGGACAGTACCAGCATGATGTAGACCAGGGACGTTTAAAAGATTCACTTGACCAGGTTGTAGAAAGTTGCGTAAATGCCGTGGGAGTTGACCTGAATACGGCGAGCATGCATCTGCTTACCTATATATCAGGACTCGGACCACAGCTTGCTAAAAATATTGTTGAGTACAGGAAAGAACAGGGAACATTCCATTCGCGTGAAGATCTTAAAAAAGTTCCCAGGATGGGCCCTAAAGCTTTTGAACAGGCGGCAGGATTCCTCAGGATACGTGAGGGAAAAAACCCACTCGACAACAGCGCCGTTCACCCCGAGAGTTATTATATTGTTGAAAAGATGGCGACTGATCTGAGCCATCCGGTTACTGACCTGCTGGCAGACGAAGGCCTGAGAAAGAAAATTGATATAAAAAAATATGTGGATGATAAGGTCGGAATACCAACACTTACAGATATACTGAATGAGCTCGCCAAACCGGGACGGGATCCGAGATCCTCAATAAAGGTTTTTGAATTCTCAGATGAAATACATAGCATTGAAGATGTCAGAATCGGCATGGTTTTGCCGGGCATTGTAACCAATATAACCAATTTCGGAGCTTTTGTCGATATTGGAGTTAAACAGGATGGATTGGTGCATATATCGCAAATGGCAGATAAATTTATTACCAATCCGGCCGAGGTGGTTAAGCTGCACCAGCATGTGAAAGTAAAAGTGCTGGAAGTGGATGTACAAAGAAAACGAATTCAGCTGAGTATGAAGGGAGTGTGACTGATACTGGATGCTTGATACTGGATACTTGATACTGGATACTGGATGCTGGATACTGGATGAAACCAACACCGAACACTGATTTAAGATTTAAGAATATCAAACCCCTAAATCCCTAAACCCCTAAACCCCTAAACCCCTAAAACTGCTAACCCATGCTAGCCTTTCCAGAGATGCTTAAGCCATCCGTAAAAAAAACAATTGCCGGCGAACGGAGTACCGGCAAAAAGATCCTTGAAAAGTTATTTGAATTAATCTCCATCATAGTCAGTATTTATCTTGCTTTAAGCATTGAAGGCTGGTCAGAAAAAAGATCTGAGCATAAAAAGATGCTGTATTATTACAATAACCTTGCAGCGGAAATTGCGCTGGATACTGCATCACTCGACAGTGCACTGATGAATGCCGAAAAGCATCTTCGCGTAACCCGGGTGCAATTAGGAATGTTAAGAAAATACGAACCTTCAATGGATGATTCCTTGCTGTCAATGTATCGTGGATTGGCGTTCAACATGCTTTTCTATACATCGTCAATGCTGTCCTATAACACAATGGTAGTGAGCGGCGACATTAAACTTATAGAGAATATTAAGGTACGGAATAAACTGGCAGAATTAAATGAAGTCTATACCGGGTTAAGGCTTCATGAAGACATGTATCTGAAGTATATTCAGGATGATATAATGAAATCTTTTATGTCGAATTTTGATCTGATCGATCAGAAAATTGTTACGCCGGGTTATTATAAAAGCTTATTCTACCGGAACCTGGTTGCGGGATTTTATGTACAGAATGCCGGCAGGGTGGAGCAGTACCGGTCATCACTCAAGGTGGCAAAGGAAACCCTGGCTCTCATTAAGGAGGAACTTGAGAAAGAGGAGAAATAAGAAAAGGGAAATTGCAACAAAAAACCCCGCTGTTTGCGGGGTTTTTTGTTATCCTAAGTAGGATTTCAATAATTTGCTTCGTGATGTATGCCGTAACCTGCGGATGGCTTTTTCCTTGATCTGACGAACCCTTTCGCGGGTGAGATCAAATTTTTCGCCGATTTCCTCGAGGGTCATTTCCTGAACACCGATACCAAAGAAGAATTTGATAATATCTCTTTCTCTTTCAGTAAGAGTGGCAAGGGCACGGTTAATTTCTTTCATGAGCGATTCACTGATAAGCTTCTTGTCGGCTTTTGGTGAATCGTGATTGATAAGTATATCAAGAAGGCTGTTGTCTTCACCTTCAGCAAAGGGAGCGTCAACTGATACATGACGGCCTGAAACCTTAAGTGTATCAGAAACTTTTTCCTTAGGTAATTCAAGTGCATCAGCAAGTTCTTCGGGGGTAGGAGTCCTTTCATATTCCTGCTCGAATTTCGAAAATGCCTTGTTAATTTTATTAAGAGAGCCGACCTGGTTCAGGGGTAATCTCACAATCCTTGATTGTTCAGCGAGAGCCTGAAGGATTGATTGCCTGATCCACCATACTGCATAAGAGATGAATTTAAAACCTCTTGTCTCATCAAATTTTTCTGCAGCTTTAATAAGTCCTAAATTTCCTTCATTGATCAGGTCAGGTAAACTTAAACCCTGATTCTGGTATTGCTTAGCCACAGAAACAACGAACCGGAGATTTGCCCTGGTGAGTTTTTCGAGAGCACTTTTATCTCCTTTCTTTATCCGTTGCGCCAACTCCACTTCCTCTTCAACTGTGATAAGCTCTTCTTTGCCGATTTCCTGTAAGTATTTATCGAGAGAAGCACTTTCCCTGTTGGTAATTGATTTTGTAATTTTTAGTTGTCTCATTCCCTAGAAAATTTGTGCGAATTTATGTTATTTATTATCAATTTCAATGGTTTTTAAAATATCAAAAAAATTTTTCAAAAAAAAAGGCTTGCGAACTGCAAGCCTTTATAATAATATTTATTCCTAAGCTATCACAGTCCAAATGCGTAATACGCCACCATACCGTTTGGATATACCCCTTCTATGTATACACCACCTTTTAAATTATTTACAAGTTTCTCCAATTCAGCAACTGACTGAATAGGCGTGTTGTTAACCTGCGTGATGATAAAGCCTGGTTTTACACCTTCCTGCTTCAGTTTGCCCTCCTGAAGATCGGTAACTTTAACACCGTTTTTGATGCCAAGTTTCTGCTTTTCCTGGTCAGTGAGATTAACAACCTTTGCTCCAAGTATGGTTTCGAACGTGCCTGCTTTAACGACACTTGTGTCACCCTGAAGATTACGCAATTTCACTTCAAATTGTTTCGTTTTGTCTTTTCTTTTTACCGTTACCGAAATCTTGTCTCCCGGCCTGTGGCGGCTTACAAGCTCCTGTAGTTCTGAAGGACTTTTTACTTTAATACCTTCAATTTCGGTAATCACATCACCAGCTTCAATTCCTGCTTCCTGTGCAGCGCTGTTCTCATTTACGTCGGAAACATATACACCGTTGAGTTCACTTAGATTCTCCTTCTTTGCCAGTTCGGCGCTGATATCCTGGATTTGTACACCCATGATCCCGCGCTGGACGGTTCCGAATTCAATCAGGTCTTTTACAACCTTCTCCACTATGCTGGAAGGAATAGCAAACGAAATACCCACATTTCCACCGGTTGGAGAAAGAATGGCTGTATTGATACCCACCATTTCACCTTTCAGGTTAACAAGTGCACCTCCGCTGTTTCCCCTGTTGACAGACGCATCAGTCTGAATAAATGACTCTATCCTGTAATTGTCTTCAATGATTTGCATGCTCCTTCCCTTGGCACTTACAATACCTGCAGTGACTGTGGATGAAATGTTAAACGGGTTTCCGACGGCAAGAACCCATTCACCGATCCTCAGGTTGTCGGAATTCCCGAAGGTAATAAACGGCAGGCCTTCGGTATCAATTTTCAGCAAAGCCAGGTCGGTTGAATGATCGGTACCCACCACCTTGGCTTCAAATTCTCTTTTGTCATTCAGGGTAACTGTAACCTTTTCAGAGTTTTCAATCACATGGTTATTCGTAACAATGTAACCGTCAGCCGTAATAATTACGCCTGATCCGATACCTGTAACGGGCTCCTGCTCACCCGGGTATTTATCACCGTAGAAAAATTCATAAATCGGGTTCCGGTATTCCACAGTGGACTGTGTTTTGACATTGACAACTGCATTTACAGTTTTCTCAGCGGCAAAAGTAAAGTCAGTAGAACTGTCAATTCCGGCTTTTAAACTTACCATACTCACAGGCTCTCTCTCCTGGATAATCGTTTTTTCCTTATTATCAATAAGGGCCGAGTAACCAAACACTGAAACCAAACCACCGATAATTGCGGCAATTAAAACCAGTAATACTTGTTTGCTTTTCATTTTCAAAATGTTTTATTCTTTATCTTTATTTTTATATCAACTCGACACAAATGAAACAAAAAATATACCTTTTGTTTCGTTTATTCACATCAAAATTATGACATTTGTTACTGCCTGAATCGTGTTTAACAATATTTAACTAACACCATCCCAACAACATATAAATTCTATTAAAAATCTTTAAATATGAAAAGAATACTTTTTGTGTTTTTATTTGCAGGGATATTATCCTCATTTTATGCACAGACTGGCTATACGCCTGCTGAAGAGAATCTTGCAAACCGCAAATGGTTCCAGGACGCCAAATTTGGTATGTTCATTCACTGGGGTGTATACTCGGTTCTTGGCGATGGCGAATGGGTAATGAATACACAACAAATTGATAAAAAAACTTACGAAAAATTGCCGGCCTTTTTTAATCCGATCGACTATAACCCCGCTGAATGGGTGGCCCTTGCCAGACAGGCCGGAATGAAGTATATAGTAATCACAAGCAAGCACCATGATGGATTTGCCATGTTTGATTCAAAGCAAACCGATTGGGATATCATGGACAGAACGCCCTATAAAAAAGATGTTCTGAAAATGCTGGCAGATGAATGTCAGAAGCAGGGTATCCGTCTTTTTTTCTATCATTCGCAACTCGACTGGTACCAGAACGACTATTATCCGCGCGGTAACACCGGCTCAACAGCAGGAAGACCCGAATCCGGTAACTGGAATAATTACCTGAAGTTCATGAATGCCCAATTGACAGAATTACTGACAAACTATGGACAAATTGGCGGAATATGGTTTGACGGATGGTGGGATAAAAAAGATGCCGACTGGCAGCTCGATGAAACTTACAGTCTCATACACCGGCTCCAGCCCGGATGTATGATCGGCAGCAACCATCACCAGGCCCCGAAACCCGGGGAAGATTTCCAGATGTTCGAAAAAGACCTTCCCGGATTTAATACAACCGGTTTCAGCGGCGAATCAAAGGTTGGTTCGTTACCCCTTGAAACCTGCGAAACCATGAACTATTCATGGGGTTTTAACCTGCAGGATAAGAATTTTAAATCTTCACGTGCATTGATTCAGTATCTTGTTCGCGCAGCAGGATATAACAGTAATTTTTTGCTGAATGTTGGTCCTATGCCTAACGGAAAAATCCAGCCTGAATTCGTTGACACTCTGAAAAAAATTGGTAACTGGATGAACCAGTTTGGTGAAACCATCTACGGAACCCGGCAGGGACCGGTTACACCAAAAACATGGGGTGTTACAACAGAGAAAGAAGGCCGTATTTTCGTTCACCTTCTGAATTCTGAAGGTAATACATTGCTCATTCCTTCAATTGGAAAAATTCAATCGGTTAAACTGTTTCACAACCAGCAAAAGGTAAGTTTTATTGAGACCAAACTGGGAACAATTATTCAAATACCCGAAGGCCTTCCTTCGATGCCTGATGTAGTTTTTGAGATCACTTTAAAATCCTGATATATTCACTTTAAACTTTTATTCTATGTCAATAACCAGATTTTTTATTGCCTGCAGCCTGTTTGCAACCGGCGCTGTAATGCAGGCACAGGTACCTGTACAACCCGGCCATCCCCAATATATCCTAAATGAACCGTATGACATAAGCGGCGATTTTTATGATTTTACCAATACCTATTATGTTGCCGACAGTCTTACCGATTTTGATCCCCAAAAGGGTTCGGGAACAGTTGTATATGAGCGCTATGAAAACTCTACCCGGTTGGCTTTCAACAATATGATGGGAGTGCTGAAAAAAGTAAATGCAAATGAATTCCCGACTAACGAATATGCAGCATCACCGGCTTTGCCCTTTTCAATTGAATTTGTTTCTCCCAAGACAATCCGTATTAAAGCGTCCACCGGTTTTGAGGCAAAAAAGCAGGAGCCTTCATTGATGCTTGTAAATGGCCAGGCGAATGTAGATACAAAAAGCTGGAAATATACGCGTACCAAAGACGGATACCTGTATTCGGGCGAATACGGAACTGTTCTGATCCGCAGTAACCCCTGGACGATAGAATTCCGTGATAAAAACGGTTACTTTCTTACAAGAACCGTTCATATAAGTGATCTTTCGGCGTCAGCATATATTCCTGAGCTGCCGTTTTCATTTGTCCGCAGGGCGGGCGATTACTCAAGGAGTGTAAATGCGGCATTTTTACTTTCTCCTGATGAAAAGATCTTCGGATGCGGAGAATCATTCACACGGCTTGATAAGAGGGGACAGAAAGTGGTGCTCTGGACCGACGATGCCAATGGGGTGGAAAACGAGGCCATGTACAAACCTATTCCCTTTTTCATGAGCAGCAGGGGATATGGTATGTTCATGCATACGTCATCACCCATTACGTGTGATTTTGGCAAATATTTCGGCAATGTGAACTCGCTCATGATTGGTGACGACCAGCTTGACCTTTTTGTATTCCTGGGCGATCCTAAAGATATACTTGATGAATATACAAACCTGACCGGTAAACCGTCAATGCCGCCTTTATGGTCATTCGGGCTGTGGATGAGCCGCATAACCTATTTTTCAGAGGCTGACGGCCGGCGGGTGGCAGCCATGCTGAGGCAAAACAGGATACCTTCGGATGTTATCCACTTTGATACGGGATGGTTTGAAACCGACTGGCAATGCGACTACAAATTTGCTCCTTCAAGGTTTACCGATGCCGGAAAGATGTTATCTGATCTGAAGAACCAGGGATTTCATGTATCACTATGGCAGATCCCGTATTTTGTTCCGAAAAACAGCCTTTTCAGTGAAATAATTGATAAAGGTCTGTATGTGAAAAACGACAAGGGAAATCCGCCTTATGAGGATGCTATTCTCGACTTTTCAAACCCGGCCACCGTTTCATGGTACCAAGAGAAAATTGGAGGATTGTTGAAGATGGGAGTTGGTGCGATTAAGGTGGATTTTGGTGAAGCCGCACCGCAGAAAGGTATTTATGCCTCAGGAAAAACCGGCTTCTACGAGCATAATCTTTATCCTCTCCGTTATAATAAAACAGTGGCAGAAATTACAAAGGAAATCAACGGTGAAAATATTATTTGGGCCCGCAGCGCATGGGCAGGGAGCCAGCGTTACCCGCTTCACTGGGGTGGCGACGCAGAGGTTACAAATAATGCCATGGAATCTGAATTACGCGGTGGGCTTTCATTCGGTCTGAGCGGATTTGCTTTTTGGAGCCATGATATCGGCGGATTCCAGGAAAGAACTCCGGATGATCTTTACCGCAGGTGGCTGCCATTTGGTATGCTGACTTCACACAGTCGTTGCCATGGAACTCCTCCGAAAGAACCCTGGGAATACGGTCAGAATTTCAATGATTATTTCCGTGTTGTGGATGAAATGAAGTACAAACTGATGCCATATATCTATGCCCAGGCAAAGAACTGCACAGAGAAAGGACTTCCGATGGTTCGTGCGCTCTTTGTTGAGTATCCCGATGACCCGGGTGCATGGCAGATAGAAAACGAATACCTGTTTGGTTCCGACATACTTGTGGCCCCGCTTTTCGAAAGCACCACTTCAAGGGATGTGTACCTGCCGGGTGGCAACTGGATAGATTTTCAGACGGGTAAATCTTATTCAGCCGGATGGCATACTATAACTGCAGGTGAAATACAGGCCGTTATCCTCGTCAGGGACGGTGCTGTGATTCCGACAATACAACTGGCACAATCCACAATGGATATGGATTGGACTAAAATTGACCTGAATGTATATTCGGGAGGAAAGGTTAAGCCTTCGGGATTGATTTGTCTACCTTCAGACAATGTGCTTCATCAGTTGAATTTTGATCAGTCGGGCAAACTGATTTCAAATCCATTACAGGGTAAATCAGCATTAAGGGTAGTGAAAAGGTAGAGACGCAATTTATCGCGTCTTTGTTAATATTTACGATACAGTGAGAATGCCGCAATAAAGCATTGCGGCATTTTTATTTATTGAGAAGGGCATTTAGTACCTGCACCGAATCACCAGCAATGATCAACCTGTCAATCTGACTTGGCTTTACAAAATCACGGCTCGCAAGTGTCTTCAGGAAGCTGATCAGGATATCGTAAAAACCGTTTATATTGGAAATGGCAATTGGCTTCTGATGATAGCCAAGCTGTTGCCAGGTATATATTTCGAAGAATTCTTCCATAGTGCCTATACCGCCGGGCAGCACCATGAATGCATCGGAATGACTTGTCATGAGTGCCTTTCGCTCATGCATTCCTTTAACCACATGCAGTTGGGTCAGACCTTTATGAGCCACTTCAATTTCAACCAGTCTTTCAGGAATTACACCAATCACCCTTCCTCCGAGACGGAGCATTTCATCTGCAAGAACGCCCATTAAACCGACATTGCCGCCTCCGTATACAAGGGTAATATCATGGGCGCAAAATGCTGCTGCCAGATCCAGGGAGTCTTTGATAAGAACCGGATCATGGCCGGTTGAAGAACCGCAAAATACAGCTATGCTTTTTATTGAAGTCATTTGTCAAAGATAAAATAAAAAACCCGGCAGTTTATCTGCCGGGTTCTTTTGTCACCATGACCAAATTCGGTCCGTGATCAAATTCGGTCCCTGAGCTTGTCGAAGGGTTAGTTTTTCTCCACTACTTCACCTTTAATTATAAGAGTGGCATTTCCGTCAGCGCTGTTTGAACTTACAACAGTGCTTTTAGTGAAAGGACCAACAGATGCGGCATTATAAGTAAGAGTAATCTTACCGGCTTTGCCGGGAGCAACCGGTTCTTTTGTATAATCGGCCACGGTGCATCCGCATGTAGGCCTTACCGAGTTAAGTACCAGCGGAACCATACTGGGATTTGTAAATTCAAAAACAACAGATACCGGTTTGCCCTTTTCAATTTTGCCAAGGTCGATGGTTGTATTTTTCCATGAAATACTTGAAGTGGCAGCCGGAGCAGCATCCTGTGCTTTTAATGAAACCGCTGTCATTACAATTAGTGCAAACAGTATTGAAAAAACTCTATTAGCTTTCATATTATTATAAATTTTTGATTGTGATCAGCGCTCTAAGTTACGGTTATTCTGCAGAATTGTTTTAAAAATTTAGTTAAAAATATTAAACACCGAACCTTACTGGCAGGAAACATTAAGATAATTTGACGATTCGGAAAGTCAATTGAAAATCAGTTTATGTTAACGGAAAGGTGAAACCCTGAAACGGGCAAACCACTCTTGAATTCAATATGAAAAAGTATTTAATTTACTCACAATCAGGAAAAAGTTCTGCCGGATCAAAGAAATTTTGGGTTTATAATAGGTTAGTTAGGTCCAATCTGACATAAAATCCAACCGGCAAGCTTTTTCCGGGTAAGCCATTTTTACTGGTTTTAATGGCAATTTTTAACCCTATATATTTATGAATAAATTAATTACTATAACTGTGTTGTTGGCAATAGCACAGTTTCAGCTGGCATTTGCCCAGCAATTTGCCGTAAGCGGAACTGTTACAAGTTCCGAAGATGGGACTACTCTTCCGGGGGTGAATATCCTTGTGAAAGGGACAAACAACGGAGTCAGCACTGACAATAACGGAAAATACACTGTTAATGCAAACAGTGATGCAATCCTGGTATTCAGTTATATCGGATTCCTGAAATCTGAAATCCCCGTTTCAGGAAGACGGACGATAGATGTTATTTTGGAACCCGATGTTAAGGAAGTGGGTGAAGTCATAGTGACCGGTTATGGAAAATCGCTCAAAACTGAACTTACAGGTTCAATTGACAAGATCAGCAGTAATGATCTGCAAAAAATTCCGACCCCTACTTTTGAATCAACTTTACAGGGCAAAACTCCCGGTGTTTTAATGACAAATTCTTCTGGAAAACTGGGTGAGGCATTCAATATCCGTGTAAGGGGCACATCATCAATAAGTGCCACCAGTCAGCCATTGTATGTTGTGGATGGTATGATCATCACTACACAGGATTTCGGCGATCCCTCCAATCAGCCATTGAATCCGCTTGTTTCAATCGATCCCAATGATATAGCTTCAATAGAAGTACTTAAAGATGCTTCTGCCTCGGCTATTTATGGTTCAAGGGCTTCAAACGGTGTTGTTCTGATTTCCACCAAGTCAGGAAAAAAGAATTCAAAGTCCAATGTAAACCTGGGTTATTCGGTTTCCTCAAACCATGAGACACACAGAATTGACATGCTTAATTCAAAGGAATACATTGAACTTTTCAGTGAAGCTTGCGAAAATGCTGAGTTCTGGGGCGATCCGGCATACGGGCCCGGTGATGGTGAAAAATTCCTGAGAGATTATTTTTATCAGCCGGAAGATACAGCCAATACCGACTGGCAGGATTATATGTTCCGAAAGCATGCCATATCGCAGGATGTTTTCCTGAATGTTACGGGTGGTAATGACAAAAGCAGTTTTTTTGCCGGAGTTTCGTATTCCGATCAGCAAGGTATTCTAATTAAAAACGATTTCAGACGGTTGAATGCCAGGCTGAATTTTGATCAGAATATTAGCAAGTACCTCGATATCTCTGCAAAGCTGAGTTATTCGCAAACGGCTCTTGAAAGGGTCTCCAATGACAATGCCTACTCAACACCCATGCAGCTGATTGCCCAATCTCCTTTATCAGCTCCATATCTTACTAACGGTGAACCAAATCCTAATACCATTTATTTTAACGGATTACTTGCAGCACGATACAATACAAGTACAAACAACAGCAACCGGACACTTGGCAATTTTTCAGCGAACCTGCACATTTTGCCAGGACTGCTCACCTATACCTCTCTTTTTGGTGTTGACAATTTCAATCAGCGTGAGGAAGAAAGATTGAGCCCGAAAACGGATGACGGTCAACCTGCGGGATATGGTTCATTCAGGATAGTGCAAAACCTCAATCTGATGGTAGATAATTACCTTACCCTGGATAAAACGTTCTCAGATAAACATAATCTCAATGTTGTAGCAGGAATATCATACCAGGATGAGAAATATACAAGGGGAACCATGGGTGGTAAAACATACCCCGGGGATGATTTTCTTGATCTGGATGCGGCAGCTGAAAACACCTACTTTGGCAGTGCAAACTCAAGAACCACCTTTCTTTCTTATTTTTCACGAGCCAACTATAAGTATTTCGACAGGTACCTGCTGTCACTTAGTTTCAGACGAGATGGTTCAAGCCGTTTCGGGGAAGATGCCCGTTTCGGGAATTTCTATTCAGTAAGTGCAGGCTGGATTGTAACCCAGGAACCTTTCCTGGCCGGTGTAAAATGGCTGTCGTTCCTGAAACCCAGGATTTCATATGGCGAAACAGGAAATGCGGGCATTCCCGATTATGGTTATATGAGCCTCGTCAACACAAAGCCCTATGCAGGAAAGACCGGGTTTTATGCTTTCCAGATAGGTAACCCTAAACTGCGCTGGGAAAAAACCACTCAACTTGACGTTGGAGTTGATTACGGGTTTTTCAATAACCGCCTTTCAGGTGAAATAGACTATTATATTAAAAAAACGAGCAATATGCTTCTAAATCGTTCCATCCCCATGTCAAGTGGCTACAACGATATTCTTGAAAACGTCGGGGAGATGAAAAACAGTGGTCTTGAAGTAATACTGAATGCTACCCCTGTTTCAAAATCACTTGTTTGGAGTATCAGTATAAATTTTACTTATAATGAAAACAAGGTAACAAAACTGGTTGAGGCTATGAATTTTAGCCAGAGTCGTGTAGAAGAAGGAAAACCATTGGGATTCTTTTATATGCCAAAATACGCAGGTGTAGATCCTGACAACGGGGATGCATTATATTATACAAGTAACGGTGAGAAAACAAATGATTATGCACAGGCAGAATTTCGTGATGTCGGCAATCCGAATCCGAAGTATTTCGGTGGAATATCCAATAATTTCACTTTTAAGAACTTTGATCTGAATGTTTTCTTTCAGTATGTTTTTGATGTCGACCTGTACCGTTTTCATGGAATATATATGTCAGACAATGCAAACTGGCTTGATAACCAGACAAAAGATCAGTTAAAAAGATGGCAAAAGCCGGGAGACATTACCGATGTACCCCAGGCAAGATTAGGATACAGCAACGGAAACAGGATGTCTTCAAGATTTATTGAAGAAGGAAGTTACATCCGCCTGAAAGATATTACTCTCGGTTATACTTTGCCCACCTCAATAAGCAGCAAACTTTCCATCCAGAAGTTGCGTGTTTATGCCTCAGGTCTTAATCTCCTTACAATCACCGGGTATGATGGTTTCGATCCTGAAGTTACGAGCACTGGCACCAGCAGAAGTCAAACCTCTCTCAATGTTCAGCAGGGTGTTGAGTATTATTCTACACCCCAGGCTAAAGGCATTACAGCGGGTATTAATGTAACATTTTAACAGGATTATCATGAAAAGACTTATAAATATTTTGGCTTTACTGGTTTTAGTAATCAGTTGCACCGAAAAACTTGAAATTGATCCTACATCTTACGATGATATGGATAAGGCTTTATCGACCCCAGAAGGTCTTGTAAGTCTTAAAAACAGCTGTTACGCGAACGCACGGCATGTATATGGACAGTATTATTATCATTTCGCGGAGATGCTTGCTGATACCGGTGAAATAACTTTCCTGGGAACTTTCGAAGAACTTCACGACCTGAGCAATAAATCACTTGTAAATACTTTTTCCTGGGGCGAAGATGCCTGGCGATACGCTTACCGTACTATAAACGGATGCAATCTGATACTTGAAAACCTCAGTATTGTTGATGATCAGGAAACAAAACTGCAACTGGAAGGCGATGCCAGATTTCTCAGGGCAATAATGTATTTTGACCTGGTTCGTTACTTCAGTCTTCCCTACGGTGATGGTGCTATGGGAAACCCTGCCGTTCCCCTCATTGAACAGGGAGTAACGAAGTTCAGCCAGGTGACTTATCCCTCACGGTCTACTGTGCAACAGATTTTCGATTTTGCAGAACAGGATCTTCTGAAGGCCGTTAACCTGCTTCCCGAGGAAGAAAATTTCTTTGCAAGCCGTTACGCAGCGTATGCCATGCTTTCAAGATTCTACCTTACAACAGGTGATTATGCCAAAGCTGCAGCAATGGCCGATACCGTCATATCATCAGGTTTGTTTAGCCTGATTGAATTTCCGCTTCAGGCTTTTAACCAGAAAGCGAATACAAAAGAGGATATAATGTCGTGGCAGCAAACTGAACTGGATAATGAAGGTCAGAGCAACGGCGGAATGACTGCATTTTATGCAAGTACTGAAGAAGTCGGCCGATCTGAAATGGTGATATCCGAATCATTTATTAATTCGGTCTACGCTCCGGGTGATCTCAGGGGAGTGGTTCAGAGCGATGTATTTAGTTCAGGCGATATTAACAGTTTGTTTTATGTGGGATTCGGTCAAAGAGCCCGTGGAATTTACAGCGCCAAGTGGCTCCGGTATAATACGAATCTTACTTTTATCAGGCTGGCTGAGATGTATCTGACCCGTGCCGAAGCAAACCAGGAACTGCTGGATAACGGAGGCTCATTGATCGGCAGTAATACGCCTACCCGGGATATCGCCATAATTAGGGATCGTGCGGGCATTGACACCACAGGAATCCAACCTGTTAATCTCGAAGATATAAGGTTTGAACGATATAAAGAATTAATATTTGAAGGACACCGGTTACCCGATTACAAACGCTGGAAGAAAAATGTGGGAGATATACCCTGGAATTCCACCAGGCTTATCATTCCGCTGCCAAAAAAAGAAACGGATACCAATCCGAATTTATAATTAATCATGATATGGGGTAAGCACTTAACAAACGGTCATATAATGGAGATGGTAAATGTAATACCAGAATAAAACCAGATGTATAAATTCTCCGGAATACGATTGCTGTTTCTGCTTACCCTTTTCCTATTATTTCATGTGCGAATTAACTGCACTGAAATTCTGGAAGATGATCCTGAAATCTGGCAGGATTCTTCCCGGTTAAAAACATTATTCGATTCAGCCAAATACTATTCACGGATAGATCCGGTTTTAAGCAAGAATTTACTACATAAGCTCATTCTGATATCAAAAAACAGCGACAGCAGCAATTTACAGGAATACTATACGGTTTATGGAAATGCAAGCACATTAAATGGTGAACTCAATGAAGCACTGTATTATTACAAGAAAGCGCTCCAGCTTGATCAGTCAAGAAAGGACACCATTGAACAAATCAGGGTTTATAATAACCTGAATTATCTTTATTTACTTACCGGCAGCCTTGATCTTTCTTTGCAGAATGCCCATGAAGGTGCAAGATTGCTTGAAATCATGAACCGGAATAAAACCTTACCGCCTGTAATCAGGCAATTTGGAAATAAATCTGCCTACTGGGTACAATCATACTTTTATTCGAATATTGGTCAGATCAACCAGAAAGTCGGTAACTATAATGAAGCATTGACAAATTACAAAAGGGCTCTTTATTATATCGAAAAAAGCGGCGACAAAACATACCAGGCCTGTGTATTAAACAGTGTTGCGCTTACTTATAGCCAGCTTAAGGTGTATGACACGGCGCTCATCTATTGTCAGAAAGCTATTGCCATTAACAAAGAGATCGATAACGAGTACGGCATTGGCTTAAATTATCAAACCCTTGGTGATATCTATGCTGAAACCGAAGACATTCAGAAAGCCAGGTCTGCTCTTGAGGAAGGAATGGTAATGCTTGAAAGGTCGGATGATATTCTGGCTCAGTCGATGACCCTGTTAAGAATTGTCGGCATAAAGATTAAATCAAAACAATATGCTGCCGCTCAAAAAGAACTTACAGAATGTTTTGAGATATTCAGCCTGTCGAATGATTTAACAGCCTTGAAGGAATGTTATTTATACCAGTTCAAACTTGATTCGGCTGCGGGGAAGAATCATGAAGCCCTGGAAAACTATATTCATTTTCACGAGCTCGAAAAAAAGATCGTGGACGTTAAACTCCAGCAGCGCGTTGCTGAAATACAAACAGCCTATGAAACCGACAAAAAAGACAAGGAAAACCGTCTCCTGAAATCGGAAAATGAAATTCAGCGCATCCGAATTTCGAAAGCCAGAATCGTTCTCCTGATTATCAGTGGTTTTTTTATTTTAATTTTTATAATAACATTTCTTATTGTTAGCCGTCAGCGGTTGCTCACCAAACATAAAATCATTGAGTTGAAACAGAAAAATCTGAATCAGCAAATGAATCCGCATTTTGTATTTAACTGCCTGACATCAATTCAGTCCTATATATTTCACAACGATGCAACAAAGTCAATTGAATATCTTTCAAAGTTTTCAAAGTTGATGCGGAAAATTCTTGAAAGTTCCCAGAAACAGTATCTTTCGGTCCAGGATGAGATTGACATGCTAAACCTATACCTGAACCTTGAATCAGTAAGATTTAAGAACAAATTCGATTACCAGATTAAAATTGACGGCAAGATCGATCCCATTCAGTTTAAAATACCTTCATTCCTGATTCAGCCTTTCGTTGAAAATTCAATCTGGCATGGAATTCAGAATAAAGAAGGCAAGGGGAGAATTGATGTGAATTTCAGCCTGATCGACCGGTCAATTTATTGTACTATTCAGGACAATGGAATTGGCCGCGACAGGGCAGGGCAATTGAAATATAACTCTATATCGCATCATATCTCATTAGGAACTTCAATTACCCAGACCCGGATGAAACTGCTTAAATCTTTATACGGAAATAAGCTGGGAATAAGATATATTGATCTGAAGGACAGGTATGAACATCCTTCGGGAACCAAGGTTGAGATTATCCTGCCCATTTTTAATTAACCTGTTATGTTTGATACTTTACTCATCGATGATGAACAGGATACCATTGATTTCTTATCCGGCGCCATTGCAAAATACTGCCCGGATGCAAGGATAGTTGGCTACGCCATGAATATTGAGGATGGACTTTCTGAAATATTTATTAAGAAGCCAAACATAGTTTTTCTTGATATTAACCTGCCGGGCGGTAATGGATTTGAGCTGCTGAATCGTATACCCGACAGGCAATTTGAAGTTATTTTTGTCACTGCCTATAATGAGCATGCCATCAGGGCATTCAGATACAGCGCCATTGATTATATCCTGAAACCGGTTGATATATCTGAATTAATTGATGCTATTAATAAAGCCACGAGATCATTCGTTAGAACGGAAGTGAATATGATCCATGTTCTTATGGAGAATCTTACAGCGGGTTATAAGAAATTGTCAATCCCCACATTAAAGGGATATGAATATATCTTAATTGATGATATAATACGAATGGAGGCTGACCGAAGCTACTGCAATTTTTATCTGACCCAAAAAAGGAAATTTACCGTTTCAAAATGTTTGAATGATTACCAGCTGTTACTTGAAAATTCAACCTTCTTCAGGGTACATAACTCCCACCTGATTAACCTGAAGTTAATAAAATCATATCTCAAAAATGATGGAGGGTATGTCGAAATGGTTGATGGTTCAATTATACCCATATCCAGAACGAAAAAAGATTTCTTCCTTAAAGCAATAAAACAGCATATTATCAAATAAAAACTGTCCGGCTTTCGAAGGGTGGGGCCCCTTCGGAGGGACCCTCCGAGAGTGACCCTTCGAGGGTGTCAAATTCTTAGGATGATTTGACTACTCCAAGCTTTCCGAAGGAAAATAGTCCCTCCGAGGGTGTCAAATTCTTAGGATGATGTGACTACTCCAAGCTTTCCGAAGGAAAAGGGACCCTCCGAGGGTGAGATGTTTAAAAAAAGAGAATAAAAGTTTGCAGTATCGAAAAATTTATCTAAATTTGACCAATTGGTTAAACCAAATAATTAAATTATATGGTCAAGAATACGGAGATAACCGAATCAACTGAGGAGAAGATACTGGAGGCTGCAAAGAAGGTGTTTGTGCTTAACGGACTTGATGGCACCAGTATGCAGCAGATAGCCGATGAGGCCAAAATCAATAAATCGTTGCTCCATTATTATTACAGGACCAAGGAGAAACTTTTCGGCAAGGTCCTGAAATATGCCTTCAGATTCGTATTGCCGCAAATAACGGATATCCTGAATTCGGATATTGATGTATTTGAAAAGATCAGGAAACTGACTGCCGAATACATTGACCTCCTCATGAAAAATAAATTCATTCCTGCTTTTGTTATTCATGAGATCAATCGTAATCCCGACAATATTTTTCAGAATATGGTTGAAGCCGGTGTAAAACCTGAAATATTCATCCGGCAGTTTGAAAACGAAATCCGAAAAGGGACGATCCGTCCCATGGATCCACGACACCTGATCGTCAATATAATTTCTCTGTGTATATTCCCTGTTGTTGCCCGGCCATTGGCTCAACGGCTTTTCTTCAATAATAACGAAAAGGATTACCAGCAATTTCTCGAAGAACGAAAAGTTGTGGTGGCCGATTTTATTATTAATGCAATAAAAATATGATCATGAAAAGGCTCAGCATTGTTTTTACCGGCATTCTTCTTTGTTTATTATCTTCTGCACAGCAATCCGATACACTTAAGCTTCAGAATTGCCTGAATCTCGCCTCCATTAAAAATCCTGCTTACAGGCAGAAAAATATCTCTGCCCAGATTTTGTCTGATAAGCTGAAAAATATTACAAACAACTGGTTTCCATCTGCCGGTATCAATGCGCAGGCATTATATAACTCCGAAACTATTGATTTTTCTGATGTCTTTAGTAAAATGCCCGTGCCTGTTTCAGTTCCTTCTCTTCCCCTGGACCAATACAAAGTCTGGGCCGACATCAGCCAGCAGATTTATGACGGCGGCGTTAACCGCACTCTTAAGCAGGCAGAAAAAGCTGATTTTAATACAAGTATTCAACAGACAGAGGTTGATCTGCTTGCTGCCCGTCAACAGGTAAACCAGGTCTATTTTTCATTGCTGCTTACACAGAAAAACAGCGAAATTCTCGGCGTTTCGCTGGAGGAATTAAAATCGAAAAGAAAATTGGTGGAATCCGGCGTCAGAAATGGTGCAGTATTATCTGATAATCTTCTGGCCATGGATGCAGAGGTATATATTATGCAGCAAAAACTCACCGAAGTCAGGTTAATGCGGAGCAATCTCATTAGGATCCTGTCAGTGCTAATTGATTCCACAATAAATGAAACTGCAATCGTTACCCAACCTGATCAGGTAACACCAAATGAGTCCGGAATACGACCAGAATTCGGCCTTTTCGAAAGCCAGAAAGAGAAGATTTCGGTCAACCAGAAACTCATTGGTGCAGGCGACCTTCCCAAATTCTTTGCTTTTTCTCAGATTGCTTATGGTCGTCCGGGATTTAACATGATAAGCAACGAATTTCACTCATTCTATTCTGTGGGTGCCGGAATGAAATGGAATTTCCTGAATTACGGCGACAGCAAAAGACAAAAGAAAGTGCTGGAATTACAGAAAGAACTTGTAGATGTAAAGAAGGATAATTTTAACAATCAACTTACAATACAATTGCTTACGGAAAAGATGAACATGGAAAAATATGATTCCCTGATTGTTACGGATGAAAAAATTCTGAGTATACGGAAGTCAGTCACTGTTTCAAGTTTCTCCAAACTGAATAACGGTATTATCACTTCTACAGATTATCTCACCGATATGAATGCGGAGATAATGGCCAGGCTTCAGTTCGAGAATCACAAAATCCTCAGGATGCAGTCGGCTTGTAATTACGCATTGCTCGAAGGAAAATTATAGTTAAAAACATTTATAAATAAGATTATGAAAAGCATTCTCCGGTCCGCTTCATTTAAAATCCTGCTGCTTACAGGTATTACTGTTGTATTTAATGCCTGTAAAGGTGACAAAGACAGCGCAGATGCCTATGGAAATTTCGAAACCGATGAAGTCATCGTTTCAGCAGAATCGCAGGGTGAATTGATTCAATTTGGAATCCATGAGGGAGACAAAGTGAATAAAGGACAGTTTCTGGGCAGGATTGATTCAACCGATGTTTCTATTAAGAAAAACCAGTTAATGGCTCAGCATTCAGTAATTCTGGCACGAATCAGAAACCTGGATGCCCAACTCAGGGTGCAGGATGAGCAGCGGGCAAACCTTGTAAGAGAAGTGAACCGCATTACCAACCTTTATAATGATAAGGCTGCCACACAACAGCAACTTGATGATATCAACGGAAAAGTGAAGGTTCTTGATTCGCAGACCGAAGCCCTAAAAAGCCAAAAGAGCATCATTGCAGGCGAGCAATCGGTTCTTTCAGCCCAGCTTCAGGAAGTCGATAACCAGATCAGCAAATGCAGGATTGTAAGTCCCGCAGACGGAACAATCCTTGAAAAATACACGGATGCAGGAGAACTGGTAAGTCCCGGTAAAGCCCTCTTCAAACTGGCCAATCTGAATGAAATGGAACTCAAGGTATATATAAGCGGTTCACAACTTTCATCTGTTTCGATCGGCGATACTGTGAATGTTACTATTGATTCCGAATCCGGTGAAATGCAAACCATTAAGGGCATTGTAAGCTGGGTGGCTTCACAAGTTGAGTTCACTCCGAAAATTATACAGACAAAGCAGGAAAGAGTAAATATGGTTTATGCTGTTAAAGTGAGGGTTAACAATGATGGCAGGCTGAAGATCGGGATGCCCGGGGAGGTCAGATTTAAGTAGGGAGGAAGGAGTAGGGAGGAAGGAGTAAGGAGAGGTGAGCAGTTAGAGGAGAGAAGAGAGAGATGAGAAAAGAGTGGGAGACTGGGAGACTGGGAGAGTGGGAGACTGGGAGAGTGGGAGAGTGGGAGAGTGGGAGCCCTGAAAGGGCGCGACAACCCAGCACAGGGTGCAACCCTGTTTCCAAAATGTAACATTGAATGAAATAACAATGATTGAAATAACCAACGTCAGCAAATTCTACGGTGAAACCGGTGCGGTTAAGGACATCACCTTATCTATCGGGTCAAACACCCTTTTTGGGTTGATTGGTCCAGACGGTGCAGGCAAAACCACCTTATTCCGGATGATCACCACCTTGCTGATACCCGACAAAGGTATAATCACAGTGAAAGGATTTGACACGGTGACAGGTTATGCCGGCATAAGGAAATTTACCGGTTATATGCCAGGCCGGTTTTCGCTTTACCCTGATCTCACTGTTTCTGAAAACCTTACTTTTTACGCCACGATTTTCGGAACTACAGTGGATGCCAATTACCATCTTATTAAGCCTGTATATTCTTTCCTTGAACCTTTTAAAAACCGGTTGGCTCAAAATCTTTCCGGCGGCATGAAACAGAAGCTCGCTCTTTGCTGTGCACTGATTCATAATCCTGCCCTGTTGGTACTTGATGAACCGACTACCGGGGTTGATGCGGTTTCTCGTAAGGAATTCTGGGAAACCCTTCATGAATTGAAAGAATCGGGCATGACCATCCTTGTTTCAACACCTTATATGGATGAGGCCGAACGATGCGACAGGGTTGCCCTTATGCAGGATGGAATGGTAATGACAGAAAATACACCTGGCGCAATTTTGGCAGATTTCAGTACACCTCTTTATGAAATTCATACAGCTGACCGTTTGAAAACACTTGAAGTGGTCAGAAGTATCCGGAATGTTCAGAGAGCTTATCTGTTCGGTCATTCCATTCATGTTGCCCTGGATTCCCCGGATGTGACTGTGCTTGAAAAGGAGCTTTCAGCAAGGAATACAGAGGCCAGAATATGCAGTATTGAACCCGACTTTGAAGATTGCTTTATTGAAGCGGTTGAAAGTCATAATACTTCTGCAAAATGAACAAGGGAAATTCTATCATATCTGTTTCTAATCTCGTTAAGAAATTCGGAAATTTTACGGCAAATGATAACCTGACATTTGATGTTTACCAGGGAGAAATATTTGGCTTCCTTGGAGCCAATGGTGCCGGTAAAACAACTGCCATACGCATCCTTTGCGGATTATCTTACCCTACATCGGGAAAAATCTCGGTGGCAGGGTTCAATGCCTACACTGAGCGTGAGAAGATCAAACGGAATATCGGCTACATGAGTCAGAAATTTTCACTTTATGAAGATCTTACAATCAGGGAAAATATAAGGTTTTACGGTGGGATTTACGGATTGTCATCTACCGCAATCCGCAGGAAAACCGAAGAACTGATCGGGGAACTGGATTTATCAAACACGGCCGATTTGCTTGTAAAAGATATTCCGCTTGGCTGGCGGCAGAAGGTAGCTTTTTCAGTAGCCATATTTCATGAACCGGCCATAGTATTCCTGGATGAACCAACGGGTGGCGTGGATCCTATAACCCGCAGGCAGTTCTGGGAATATATTTACCGCAGTGCGGCAAAGGGTACAACCATTTTTGTAACCACCCATTATATGGATGAAGCGGAGTATTGTGAAAGGGTTTCCATCATGAATGAAGGAAGAATTGAAGCACTTGATACGCCTGATAATCTCAAAAAGCAATACCAGGCAGCTAGCATGGATGAAGTATTTCTGAAAATTGCCAGGAAGTGATTAATAATTTTTAGCATGAAAGAATTTCTCGGTTTTGTCAAAAAAGAATTCATTCACATTTTTCGCGATGTACGGACATTGGTTGTTCTTTTCGGCCTGCCTGTCGCACAGATCCTGATTTTCGGATTTGTAATCCGCAATGAGATCCAGGATGTGAATATCGCTATACTCGATAAATCTAAGGATCCTGTGACATTTGATATTACTGGGAAAATACTGTCTTCAGGATTTTTCAGGTTATACAGTTACCTGGATTCCGATACCGAAATCGAATCGGTTTTCAAATCCGGAAAAGTAAGAGAAGTTATTGTTTTCGAAGAAGGATTTGCAGACAAACTGCAGCGCGAAAACAAAAGTGCGCTCCAGGTAATTGCCGATGCCTCTGACCCGAACTCTGCAAGAATGATTGTCTCGTATACCCAGGGGATCGTTGCCGATTATTTAAAAGAAGTCAACCGGAATGTTCCTTTGCCACAGGTAATCAATGTGCCGGTGAGAATGATGTACAATGCCGATCTGAAAAGTGCCTTCATGTTTGTACCGGGCACAATGGCTCTTGTACTGATGCTCGTTTCGGCCATGATGACCTCTATTTCAATTACCCGTGAAAAGGAAACGGGAACCATGGAAGCATTGCTGGTTTCACCCCTGAAGCCTGTTCAGATAATAGCCGGCAAAGTCACTCCTTATATTATATTGTCTTTTATAAATGCCACAGTAATTATACTGATGGGTTACTTCATTTTTCATCTGCCCATACGCGGCAGCATTGTGCTTCTTTTTGCCGAAACCATACTGTTTATTACCCTTGCCTTATCTCTTGGGATCATGATCTCAACCATCAGCAACAGCCAGGTAACGGCCATGTTTATTGCCGCATTCGCACTTTTGCTGCCAACCCTGCTTTTATCAGGATTTATTTTTCCTGTTGAGAATATGCCACGGATTCTGCAATGGCTCTGCAGCATTATGCCGCCGAAATATTTCATTACCATTATTAAAAATGTGATGCTTAAGGGAACCGGCATAGGTGAAATATGGTCTGAAACAATGATCCTCATCGGCATGACTTCGTTTTTTTTACTTGTAAGTTCATTCCGGTTTAAGATCCGGTTACAATAGATATCCTATGAGAACTATTCTGTTTATCATTCAAAAGGAGTTTCTCCAGGTCATGCGTAATAAGACCATGATACCGATGATATTTGCGCTGCCTTTTGTCCAGCTTGTTATCCTGGCCAATGCGGCAACAATGGATATGAAGAACATCGACATCCTGTTTGTAGACAAGGATTTATCGTCTTTATCGGCCGAATTAATCCGAAAGTTCACCCATTCACCGTTTTTCAACGTTGTCTCCCGCGGTTTTTCTGAAAAAGAGGCCGAAGAAGAGATGCTGAAAAACAATACCGATATGATAATGGTAATCCCCGGTGATTTTGAAAAAGACTTCTATAAATCGGGGAAGAGCGACATACAGGTTCAGGTGGACGCTATTAACGGCATGACAGCCGGATTGATGAACAGTTATGCTGCACAGATCATCAATTCTTTTTACTCAGAAAAGCTTTCATCGGCGGGACCAAATGCAATCAGACAGATGCCACTGAAATCGGTTAATGTCGATTACAGGTTCTGGTACAACAGCCAGCTGAATTTCAAATTATATATGGTTCCCGGCATCCTTGCCTTATTGCTGACGATCATCGGAATGTTTCTTACTTCATTAAACCTGGTTCGTGAAAAGGAAATCGGCACAATTGAACAGATTAACGTAACGCCTATCCGTAAATACCAGTTCATTATCGGGAAACTCGTTCCATTCTGGATCATAGCCTTGTTTGAATTGGCCCTGGGTTTGACCCTCGGGAAACTGTTATTCAATATACCCATGGAAGGCAGCTTATTGTTACTGTTTGCCTTTGCCGCATTATACCTGATTGCAGTACTGGGAATAGGGCTCTTCATTTCCACTCTGTCGCAAACACAGCAGCAGGCACAGTTTCTGAATTTCTTCGTCATGGTTACATTTGTTATGCTGAGCGGTATCTTCACGCCGGCCGAGAGTATGCCCCATTGGGCACAAAATGTAAATCTTGTAAATCCGCTGGCATATTTCATTCGCATTAACAGGATGATCCTGTTAAAGGGTTCGGGATTCGCCGATCTGTCGATTGATTTTGCCATCATGTCCGTTATGGCTGTATCATTAACAGCGCTTGCCACGTGGAGATACAGAAAAATCGCCTGACGGATTTGAACCAATTGCACCGTTTTAGTATTTCTGTGACAGGTATTTGAAGTTTTTTTATAATATTTTCTGGTAATATTGTGGAAATTGTTTCTCATGATCATCTATTGATAAAACAGGTGATATGGAAACAGCAAAGCAATATGATTCGTCGTGATGTAATACCCGTTTGTCGTAAGATAACACTATAATATAGAGTTATTTGTCGCTTCGGCATTTTTTTTGTAACTTTTTTATATATTTACGCCTCTTTACGCGGGGCACGTCATGTACGGAAAACCACAAACAATTGACAGAATGTTAAACAGAGATTCAATACCGGATTTTATGACGCTAATAGGCTATGCAGTAGCCCTGTTATTCGTCGCTTTCGGTCTCTATATTTTATTCGCACCCCAGATGGTTAATGTCCCGAAAGAGTTTCGCACGATTTTTGGAGTGACTGTAATAGGGTATGGAATATTCAGATCGGTCATTATTTATCAGAGAAGTAAAGAGCGAAAGGAAGCAGATGATGAAAACTAATATTAAATATTCGGTTTTGCTGGCAGGCTTATCTTTGATGCTTGCTGCTTCCTGCACCGGGTACAGTGATAAACAAATCAATAAGGAAACACCAACCCGGGGCGATATTAAAATAGGAGTGGATGAAGGATATAAGCTGCTTATTGATGCAGAGATTGAGGTGTTCAAAAACCTTTATAAATACGCTGAAATCACTCCCATTAATGCTTCTGAAGACAGCATACTCAAGCTCTTTATGGCGGATTCCATCCGTACAATGATTACAAGCCGGAAACTTACTTCAAATGAGGAAGCTTTCCTTAAGGAGAAACTGATCATCCCGAGGACTACACCTATAGCCTGGGATGCTGTGGCTTTTGTTGTGAACAAGCAAAATCCGAACACTGAACTTCGTTATGGCAGCATCCAGGACATCTTTGAAGGAAAAGCCAAAACATGGAAGCAGATCGATAATCGTTCTCGCCTGGGGAATATGGAAGTTGTTTTTGACAACCAGGGTTCCTCTAATGTGAGATATATCATGGACAAATTTGGTATCACCGCTTTGCCTGAATATTGTTATTCGGCAAATTCAAATCCTGCTGTAATTGATTATGTAGAAAATCACCCGAATTCGATTGGCATTATCAGTGTCAACTGGATCAGTGATCCTGATGATTCGATTACCCATAATTTTCTGAACAGGATTAAAGTGGTTGCCGTTACACAGGAGGCAGAAGGAAGTGATTATTATACTCCGCATCCTGCCTATATTGCACAAAAAACGTATCCGTTTATCCGTGAGGTTTATGCAGTAACCCGTGAAACAACAACAGGACTTGGCAGAGGATTTATTAAATTTGTTGCCTATGATTCAGGTCAGCGGATCGTACTGAAAATGGGAATGCTTCCGGCAACGATGCCTATACGCTTGATTCAAACAAGAAGTGAATAACAAATATAATTGTACTTAAAATGAAACCGATAACTTTTTTGCTTTGTTGCCTTATCTCATTGAACGCTCTGAGCCAGGCCCAGGACCTCAAATCGGCCCTGAACCTGATCAACAGCCAGCAATTTGAAGAGGCGGAGAAGATGTTGGACGAGCTTATCAAGACAGACCCTTCCAACGGAAACCTCTATTACTATTATGGTGATGCTTTATTGAAAGATTACCTGGCTGATACCTTCTCCAATTCGAAGGATGAGTTTGCCAGGAAAGCAGAATCCATGTTTCAGGCCGGCATTCAAAAAGCTCCGGCCAACGTGTTGAATCAAATTGGTATGGGCGCTGTTACACTTTTACGGAGCAGTGACACAACAAAAGCAGATGAATTTTTCAAAAAGGCCGAAGCAGCCGTTCCTGTAAAAGGATTAAAGAAAAAGGAAGTTTATCCTGAATTCGCTACCATACTCACCAATCTTGCTGCCGCACAGATGTATGGTAAAGTTAACCGTTTCCAGAAAGCGATTAGTTTTTGCGATAGAGCTAAGGTGTTAAATCCGAATGATCCTAATATTTACCTGACACTCGGCGATGTCTATATTAAGATGAATGATGCGTCAAACGCCCTGGTTAATTACAACCAGGCTCTTAATAAAGATCCGAAGTCACCCCTTCCGAAGATTAAGATCGGGAACATTTATATGAGGGTACCGAATCTCGTGGCTGCCCGTCCCTATTTTGAGGAAGCAAAGGAAATCGACTCAACTTTCGCCCCTGTTTACAGGAGCCTCGGTGAGTTGTGGACCATGGGCGGACGTCATGATCTTGCCAAAACGTATTATTATAAATACATGCAGTTGTCGGGTAACACCGTTCCTGCAAAGATCCGTTACGGTAACTCGCTTTTCCGTTCAAAGGATTATGCAGGTGCACTGGGTGTTGTTGAGGAAGTTCTGAAAGTTGATAACTCCAGGAATTACCTGAACCGCATTGCCGGATACAGTGCCTACGATATGAAACCGCAGGACCTGGATAAAGCTAAAATGTACATGGACATCTTCTTCAAAAATGCAAAGCAGGAAAACATCATCGCTCGTGACTATGCCTACTATGGTAAAATTTTGTACAAAATGGCAAAAGGCGATTCGTTGATGCTCAACCAGGCATTTGAGAACCTGAATAAGGCTTATTCAATGGATGAGGGCGACAGAGGTCTTCTGGCTGAAATTGCAACCGATTATTATTATTCAAAGAGGTATCAGGATGCAATCAGGGTTTTTCAGATGAAAGCTGAAAAAGGCTGGGAAGATAAACCGGATAAGATTATGATAGCCCGTGCTTATTATAACATGAAGGATTTTCCGAAAGCACAGGAAGCCTTTACAAACATTGTGAATAATGATCCGGCAAATATCGATGCAAGACTATGGCTGGCAAGAACAGCTTCATCAATGGATCCTGATCTTTCCCAGGGATTAGCAGCTCCAGTATTTGAACAGGTAATAAATCAAATCGGAAATGAAACCGATAAATACAAAAATGCATTACAGGAAGCATACGATTATTTTGGTTCTTATAACTTAATGAAGGAAAATTGGACTGATGCTATTTCCTGGTATGACAAAATGTATAACCTGGATCCTAATAATAAGGCATGGCAGACAAAAGCGCTTTCAGGTAAGACTATTGTTTATTTCAAGCAAAAGAAGTATGTTGATGCAAGGGATATTTACAATCAACTTCTTCAGCTTGATCCAAATAATAAGGACTATCAGAAAGCCGTTGCTGAACTTACCAAGGTTATTAATGCTCAGCATTGATGCATAAAAGTAATTTGTACTGTTGAAGATAATTGTATGAAAAAATTGCTTTTCTTTGTAACACTATAATTAAAACATTATAATTATTAATACACTTAAAATAACAATTGAACATGAAAGGACAATCTTTAGCTGAAGCATTAAAATCCACATTTGTGTTGGTGGTTATGGTGCTGTGTGTTGTAGCCGGATGGCTTATTTATTCGAAAATAATGGGTAATCCTGCTAACTTTGAAGGTGGTAACCCCGAAGGCGCCGCACTGCCTGGTAACTACCTCGGTATTGTGTATAAGGGTGGTTTTATCGTTCCGCTGCTTATGGCAGTAAACCTGATCCTTCTGACTTTCGTTGTAGAAAGGTACATCATGCTTTGGAGAGCAAAAGGCCGTGGTAACCTTAGCAACTTCGTTCGCCAGATTCGTGATCTTCTGAATCAGGACAAAATTGAAGAAGCTTCAAAACTTTGTGACAAACAGAGAGGTTCGCTTGCAAACGTATTGAAAGCAGGTCTCCACAGGTACAGAGATCTTCAGGCTGACAAGACCCTGATGAACGACCAGAAAGTTCTTGCACTCCAGAAGGAACTCGAAGAAGCTACAGCTCTTGAATTACCTGTTCTTTCACAGAACCTGGTTATCCTGTCGACCATTGCTTCGATCTCCGTGCTTATCGGTCTTATCGGTACAGTACTTGGTATGATCCGTGCATTCGGTGCTCTTGCTACTGCTGGTGCTCCTGACGCCCTGGCTCTTGCAACAGGTATTTCCGAAGCTCTTGTTAATACCGCTTTCGGTATCACCGGTTCCACCCTCTCACTGATATTCTATAACTACTATCAGACAAGGGTTGACAACATGACTTTTAAAATTGACGAAGCTGGTTTCAGCTTAACACAGACATTTGCTTCTTCATTAAGGAAAGCTTAATGTTGTTGATGAATAGTGAAGATGTAAATTCTAAATTCTGAGAAAATGGGAAAATTAAAAATGCATAAAAAACCACCGCGCATCGATATGACGCCGATGGTAGACCTCTTTTTCCTGCTTCTCATCTTTTTTATTTTGACAGCGACTTTCCGTCAACCGGAAGCTGTACAGATTGATACGCCGAGTTCAGTTTCAAATACAACCACTCCGGAGCAACATATCATTACCATTATGGTATCACCTGATAACAAGGTGTTCTTTAATGTGGACAATGGTATTGACACTTCGGAACACCTTCGTGGCAACATCCTCAAGGCAATGGCATACCAGTACCAGATGAAATTCACTCCAGCTGAAGTGAAAAAGTTCGAAGGTCTGGCATCATTTGCTGTTCCCATGGCTAAAATGAAAGATTACATCAATGCCAAGAACACCGAGGAACGTGACGCCATGAATACAACGGTTCCCATGGACTCAACGGATAATCAGCTTCTGTACTGGATAAGGTTTGCCCGTAACTACAACAGTCAACTGGAAGTAGCACTTAAGGGCGACAGGGAAGCCAGTTATGAAACGATAAAAAAGGTGATCGACATTTTGCAGGATAATAATATCAACAAATTCAACCTGACCACCAGTCTGGAAGATGTTGAGGTAAAAATGGATAACCTTTAATAGGAGATTTTAAGAAATGGCTGAAATAATTCAAAACGAAGGCGGTAAACAAAAAGGTAAGCGCCGGGCGAAAAGGCACAGTACGCACATCGACATGACGCCGATGGTTGACCTGGCCTGTCTGCTGCTTACATTCTTTATGCTTACCACTGCTTTTGCCAAAGCAAAGGTTATGGAAATTGTGCTTCCGGAGAAACCTAAAGATGAGAAACCGGAGCAGAAACCTGAGGTTGACAGCAGCAGGGCTTTGAATATCATTCTTATAGGTGATGACAAGGTTCTGTGGTATAATGGTCTTGCAAATCCTGCAAAACCTCCTCTGCCACGTCTGCACGAGACTAACTTCAGCGATGATGGTATACGCAGGATTTTATTACAGCGTAATAAAGACTTGTTTACCAAAATCGAAACGATGAAGGAAGATGTGGTAACCGGAAAAATTGAAATGCCGAGAGATTCAGTCGATGCACAGCGGAAACGCTTCATGCGTCAGGATAAAGCCGGCCCGGTTGTTCTGATCAAAGCACATGAAAATGTGAAGTATAAAAATATCGTGGATATTCTCGACGAAATGTCAATAACCAATATTGCACTTTACGCGTTGATCGATATTAACGATGTGGAAAAGAAGATGGTAAATGACTATCTTGCAGCCCAGGGTAGTGGTGCTAGTGGTAAATAATTAAAATTTATCGAAAATGGCTGATAAAAAAGAAAACAGATCACTTACCCTTACAGATCTTGTATTTGAAAACAGAAATAAGGAATACGGATCCTACTTTCTGCGGAAAAGATTTCCGCGCTATCTTCTAGTAGCTTTCCTTATTGCCTTCTTTGCTGTTGCAACAGGGGTAGCCGTGCCTTTCATCAAGGCACTGAATGCTGACAAAACGAACGTGGTTCTGGTAAAGGAAACCGTTGCTGAGTTACAGAACGTGAAAACCGACCAGGATGCACCTCCTCCTCCTCCTCCTCCTCCTCCTCCCGCTGCAATGGAACAGCAGGTAAGGTATACCGCTCCCGTTGTTGTGGAAGAGGCTGATGAGAATGTACAGCTTGCCATTGTGGATGACGTCAAGGAGAGCACTAGTAACGAGCCTCCTCCTGAAACCATTGAAGTGGTTGCTGCACCCGAAGAACAGGTGATTGTTGAAGACGAACCCGCCTTTGTATTTGTTGAAGAACAAGCTACATTCCAGGGCGGTAGCCTTGAAACTTTCCGCGATTGGGTTCAGAAAAACCTCGTTTATCCTCCGGTTGCCGTTGAAAACGGTATCTTCGGAAGGGTTACGGTTCAGTTTGCCGTTAATTCACGTGGTGAAGTTACTGATGTGAAAATCCTCCGTGGCGTTGACCCGTCACTTGATAAGGAAACCATCCGTGTGATCTTATCGTCACCGAAATGGGGACCTGCTAAACAAGGCGGACGTGCTGTAAAACAACAGTTCGTTATGCCGGTTATTTTCCAGCTTCAGTAAAGCTTGTCACAGCATAAAAACAAAAAGCCTGGTCTTCGGACCGGGCTTTTTAGTTTTAAAACTTCTTAAATTGTAAATCGGTGTTCCTTGTTCGGTGTTGGACAACTGGGCATCCAGCATCACTCCCTTATCATCGCCACAATCTCTTCTTCCGAGATAATTTTCACCCCCAGTTTCACCGCCTTTTCTTTCTTCGCTGGTCCCATACCTTCGCCTGCAACAACATAGTGCGTATTGGAACTCACTGATGAGAGCAGCTTGCCACCGTTTTCTTCAATCAACTTCTGCATTTCCTCACGTGAATGATTCTGAAAAACTCCGGATATCACAAAATTCTTACCGGATAATTTTTCGGAAGCTTTTTCAATTTTCTTCGGAACTCCGGTCATCTGAACACCCGCCGCTTTTAACCGTTCTACCATTTCCCGGTTCAAACGGTTCGAAAAATACTCCTTCACACTTCCGGCAATGACATCACCAATTTCTCCTACCTGGATCAACGCATCAACGTCCGAATTCATAATGGTGTCCATGGAATTAAAATGCGAAGCAAGCTTTTTGGCGACGGTTTCACCTACGTAGCGGATACCTATGGCATACATTACCCGTTCAAACGGGACCTGCTTCGATTCTTCAATACTTTTAATTAGGTTTTCGGCTGATTTCTTTCCGAAACGGTCAAGCTGACGCAGCTTCTCCGCTGTCAGCTGGTAGAAATCAGACGGATCGTTTAAAAGACCTTTATTATTCAATTGCTCTATAGTGGCCTCGGCACAGCCGATATCCATCGCCCGCCGTCCGGCGAAATGGGCAAGGCGTCCCTTTATCTGCGGAGGACAGCCGGTATCATTCGGACAAAAATGGCGCGCTTCTCCGGGTATCCTTTTCAGTTCGGTGCCGCATTCAGGGCAATGGGTAATGAACTCCACTTTCTGACGTTCAGGAGAGCGTTCAGCCAATACAACACCTGTAATCTTCGGTATAACCTCGCCGCCCTTTTCAATTTTCACTTTATCTCCAATCCGGATATCCAATAATTCAATCTGGTCAGCATTATGCAGAGAAGCCCTTTTTACAGTGGTGCCGGCAAGTAACACCGGTTTAAGATTAGCAACTGGTGTAACCGCCCCGGTTCTCCCTACCTGGAAATCAATTGAAAGAAGGCTGGTGATGGCTTCCCGCGCTTTGTATTTATATGCTATCGCCCAACGGGGCGATTTAGCCGTAAAACCAAGAATCTGCTGATGCCTGTATGAATTTACCTTGATAACAATCCCGTCAATATCAAAAGGAAGACTATCCCTCTTGTTTTCCCACAAGTTAATGAAATCAAATACCCCGTTGAGTGTATCGCATTTTGTTATATAGGTCGGAACTTTGAAACCCCACTCTCTGGCTGCAGTAATGCTTTCATAATGGGTTTTGTAAACCGACTCCATCCCGGGCAGATAGTAAATCCAGCAATCCAGCGGCCGTTTTGCCACCATCGAAGAGTTCTTTGTCTTCAGAGTACCCGAAGTGGCATTCCGGGGATTCGCAAATAAAGCTTCCCCGTTTTCAGCCCTGTCCCTGTTCATCTTTTCAAAACCCGCATGAGGCATATAGATTTCACCACGTATATCAAATACATCCGGATAACCGGTATTCTTGAGAGTAAGAGGAACGCTCCGGATGGTTTTCACATTGGCCGTTACATCATCTCCCTTAACACCGTCCCCGCGTGTTACTGCATAAACAAGACGGCCTTTTTCATAGTGAAGATTAATGGATACTCCGTCATATTTTAACTCGCAAACATATTCCACTGCACCCGGAATGTCTTTTCTGACCCGTTCGTCGAAATCCTCAATTTCCTGCTGTGAATAGGTATTATCAAGTGATAACATGGGCCAGGTATGCGCTATTTGCCTGAATTCACTGTCGGAATCACTACCCACGCGCTGGGTGGGCGAGTTTGGGTCGTAAAGATCAGGATTTTGTTTTTCAAGTTCCTGCAATTCCTTTAATAGACGATCATAAGTTTCATCATCAATCGAAGGTTGGGCTAAAACATAGTATAAATAATTGTGATGGTCAATTTCTGACCTGAGCTGCAATATCCTTTCCCTTGCTGTCATTTTTTATTAATTTCGCTGTAATTTAAGCAATTTGATGTGTACGGATCAAAATTATTTATTTTACAAATTGGTTTAAACCCCGGAGCACTTTTTAAGTCTAAATAGACAAACATCATCTTAATGAAAAAGTTATTACTCATAGGATTTGTGATCTGTCTGCCGTTTATGGCCAAAGCTCAGGATGTGACGGTTGGAAAAACTGTCACCCGCGAGAACCTCACTTTAAGGCCAAACAGCCGGGATTACAATATTGTAAATAAAGGAAACAATCATCAGAGGGTTATCATTCTGCGTTCACAGGCTATGATCCGGAACAGGCAGGCTTTGATGAACCGCAAAATGGCCATGGAACGGCGAAGGCTAATTATCCAGCAGCAATTGATGCGTCAGCAGAATGTGCACCAGAGAATGGTTCAAAGAAGGCACAGGCTTCGTTAACTTAACGCTACAATGAATATGATAAAATACCTGGCATTTACCTGCTTTCTGTTAACGATTTCAATCACCGGCAAAACCCAGACTGCTGTGAATGATTTGCTTGAATCGGGTAAAAAGAAACATGAAAAAGGTGCTCCTGAGGCAGCAATTAAGGACTACTCCAAAGCTATTGAACTCGACGGCAAAAACGCTGATGCCTATTATTTTCGCGGGAACTCCTATTTCGCGCTGGAGAAATACAACGAGGCAGCCGAGGATTTTTCAACTGCGCTGAAACTGAAACCCGACTATAAGGATGCTTTGTTTAACAGGGCCAATTCATGGTATGAACTGGGAAAATTTACCTCTGCCATTGACGATTTGACCCGGTTAATCAAAGAAGATCCGGAATCTGCGGATGCCTTTTTTACAAGAGGAAACTGCTATTATAAGACAGGGGAATACAAACAGGCGCTGAATGACTTCACAAAAGGTCTTGAACTCAACGCCAGCGATCCCGACGGATACTACGACAGGGCGAATACTTACTATAATCTCGGGATGTTCGACGCTGCCGTAAGCGATTACACAAAGGCCATTTCGTTACAGGATGAAACCTTTGATTTCTATTTCAACAGGGCATTGGCCTATTTTTCACTTGAAATGAACGACAAAGCCTGTAAAGATCTGCAAAAAGCGTCTGAATTAGGGGACGACCAGGCTAAGGAATATGCGAAGGAATTGTGTAAATAGGTTTGAAAGAAGTTTGAGGTTTGAAGTTTGAAGAAGAAGTTAGAATTATGAAGCGCACAAACGGCGAAGCCTTGAAAGGATGCCAGGCGAAGTCTCCGACTTCGTCAGATGCTAGGCGAAGTCTCCGACTTCGTCTTGCAGCTCTTATACGCATCACAGCTTAATCAAATATTTAAAAGAATCACCAGATACCGTTCAGACGAAGTCAGAGACTTCGCCTGGCATTAGAAGCACTAATACAACAATATTCCTTATAGCAAACTATTTCTTTGCGGTTAAATAGAAACGCTCTCATATCTGTCATCAGAAATCAAACGAATACGACACCCCCGCATCAAAATAAACCAACGGATCGCCGGATAAATAATCCGGCTGGTTCATCGGCAACATGATATACAATCCTGCGTTGATACCGAAATTTCCGATTGTATAGGTTACCGGCAGGCTGAGTGAGAGCCCTGTGAGCTTAAATGAATCCTGGGCTTTATTTTCAAGGTATTCATTGATGATCTCCTTACCGTTTTTCCCGGGATGCCTGATCATTTCACTGATTACATAACGTCGTAATGACTTTGAATAAACCAGCATGTAATTATAAAAGCCGGAATAGTTCTCTAACTGTTCAATATAATAAAGATTCAGGTATTCATAGTTACCGAAATTGAGATCGGCCTCCGGCATTATCGATAATACAGCATTCCTGAATAAAAACTTGTTCAGCGTAATCATGTAATAATTCCTTGCCATGGCATATAACGTATGCTGCTGACCGCTCAGGTATCCTGATGTAAGTCCTGCACTTACAATACGATTATGATAATCCGCATCCACACGCCAGTCGCGCCGGAACATGGTATTGAATGCATTTGAATTCCTGCTGAAAACAAATCTGGTGTAAGACGGATAAATACTGAAATGTTCTGAGATCTTCCATGTGTATCCCAGTACAAAATCGGTTTCAGTTGAAAAATTCTTCAGCGAATCATCTGAATTGGCAATAAAACTGCTCATAGCGGTTGCATCAATTCCCCAGCTGCTCATGAATGACACGGCAGGCGACAATGCAGGCTGTTTAACCGTTGAATTGATATTCTGAACCACATTGTTGTTGGTCATGTAATCGACTGAAAACAGCATCGTTTGCTGTCCGATTAATGGAATCAGAAAAAAAAGTCCGGAGAGAGTTAAAAATAACCGGTGCCTCATGGAGTATTATTTGTTGATAATGGTATCAAAAGTACAAATATACCGTCAGTTATCAAGTGTTTATAATTATCGGGCCTTTCCTGTCTTATTTTTTCTATCTTTGTTCACGGTTATGGTTTCGATCCCGGATTCCGGGATTGGATAATAGGGAATCAGGTGAGAATCCTGAACAGTTCCCGCTGCTGTAATCTCTGTGTGATTGCTGACAATACCCTGCCACTGTTCCAAAAAAGGGATGGGAAGGCGTCAGCAAAGAGAAAGTCAGAAGACCTGCCATGATCAGTATTGTTCGGGAATAAACAACATAATCATGGGACGGCTTCATTGCTTTTTATTTTTTTTCTTCGGTTTTGTTTCACTGCATTCATTTTTGCTTTCGCAGGATATGCCTGTAAAGGAAGTTAACCCGGTTATTGTTGAATCCAACCGTAAGTTTTTTACCGATGATCAGATTATAAGAAATGTGATTGTAAAGCCGGCACTTGCCGAACAATACACGGGACTTGCTGAAATGCTCGGGAAAACAAGCTCGGTGAATATCCGGAATTACGGTGCTGCAGGTTCACTTGCATCGATATCCATGCAGGGAACAGGAAGCAACCATACCCTTGTAACGTGGAACGGAATTCCGCTTAATTCACCCACGACAGGTCAGGCGGATCTTTCGCTGATACCCACAGCATTTGTTCAAAGCGTTGATGTGATTAACGGTGCATCGGGCAGTCTTTTCGGAAGTGGCACTTTCGGAGGAACAGTGAACCTGGATAATCAACCCGATTGGAATAACAGGGCATCCGCACAGTATATTTTCAATGCGGGCAGCTTCGGCTCTTTCGGAAATCATCTTTTTCTTAAGGCCGGCAACCGACACCTCCAATATCAGTTGTCTGCCATGCAGGCCGTGGCAAAAAATGATTTCAGATACAGGGACCATTACCGTTTTGAAGATCCGTATATTACTAACAGCCATAATGCATACAGGTCGTTCGGTTTACTCCAGAATGCATGGATTAACCTTGAAAAGGCAGGAACCATAGAAGCAGGAATCTGGTACCAGCTAAAATCGCTACAACTTCCGGCACTTATGGGTTCCTATAAATCAAGTCAGGCTGATCAAAAGGACAGTGTTTTCAGAACCTTCGTGAATTATAGCAAAAAATGGGACAAGTCAGCTTTAACCATCCGTACCGCTTATCTTTCAGATTTTCTCAACTACAGGGATAAATCAGAAACTGATTCAACATGGACCCTTGACTCAAAAATCGCAACAAGCCGGTTCATCAGTGAGGCGGATTACAGGATTTTCATTACATCCAACCTGGTGGCCGGAGGTGGAATTAACTATAACTACCTGGCCGGCCGTTCAAATAATTACGGCGGTTTGGTAAAAGAAAATGAATATGCCCTTTACGGCGGGTTGAAGTACATTTTGAAAAAGATCATTCTGAACACAGCTGTTAGAAAAACATTTTATGAAGGCTTAAATCCTGATCCCCAATTCTCTGCCGGAATTCGTTACCAGGTAAGTGACCGTTTCAATGTACGATCTGCTTATTCAACCAAATTCAGAAGGCCGGGTTTCAATGAAAAATACTGGCGTCCGGGTGGTAATCCCGAATTGAACCCTGAAAAGGGAAGGGGAGTTGACATATCTTTTGAATATACTTGCAGAGACGCGATGCATCAGACAGACGCGATAAATCGCGTCTCTACGGCTGCATCTCGATCATCATTCATCAATGCCAGGATCACAGGTTATTACCAAACCGTGGATAACTGGATACAGTGGATCATGCGCGATTCAATAACCCCGGTTGAATATAAAAAAGTCAAAGCCGGTGGAATTGAAAGCTGGATTGATTTCGGAGTAACAAGCGGTGACTATTCTATCAATGGTTCTTTAAATTATAATTTTCACCATTCGGTCATTGCACGAACTTTTGACGATAAAGAAATTTACAGGGGCAAACAATTAATATACACGCCACGACACACGTTCAGGATGAACACCGAGATTCATCGCAAAGGAATCATGGCCGGTGTATTTACATCCTATACAGGAAAAAGAGAAACAGTTGAAACAGCTGATCGTGCCGTTCAATTGCCCTCTTATTGGACTATTGACCTGACAACAGGAATAGAAAAGCAGATCAATCAAATCCCTATAGCGCTTTTTTTCCGGGTTGAGAATATACTCGATCAATCGTATGAAGTAATCCGGTCATACCCGATGCCTGGCAGAAGCTATCACATTACCGCCTCGGTAGGCTTTTCACACAATCAATCGAAATAAATACCTGTCTTATGAAATACTTGATTTTAATGTTGCTTCCATTGTTCTGTATTTTTGTGTCGTGCGAAAAAGATGATCCAACAAATACCGACACGGGATATTCCAAAGGAATTTTTATTGTTAACGAAGGTTCATATAATGCGAACAATGGCTCAATAAGCCATATGAAGAATGAAACCAGCGAAGTTGAAAATTACATTTTTGATGCGGTCAACGGGCGTTCCGCTGGGGATATACTGCAATCCTTTTCAGTGGCGAATGACACCCTGGGCATTTTAGTTGTAAATAATTCGGCAAAGATTGAGATCGTTAACCTGAAAACTTTTGCTGTAATTAAAGAACCTTTGCCAATCGAATATCCAAGGTATTTTATCCAGGCAGATGCCGGTAAAGGATATGTTTCAGCCGGAAGAATGCAGGGATATCTACATGTGATCAACCTGTCAACCTTAACTGAAACCGATAGCATTAAAGTGGGCTACGGGCCGGAAATTATGGTAAAATCGGGTAATGATGTATTGGTGGCAAACAGCGGGGGTTGGGCATCCGATTCTACTGTCTATGTTGTTGATCCCGTCTCAGACGCAATCACCGATACGTTTTATACCGAAAAATGCCCGGTTGATATGGCCCTTGACAATGAAGGGAACATTTGGGTATATTGCAAGGGATATACTAACTACACGGATATTGAAACAGGATCGTTTCTTCAGAAAATCGACGCTTCTACGGGGAATGTATTGTGGCAACAACAGGTGGGTACGGCGCTCGATTACTCTTCCACACCTGCCAAATTAGCCATTTCGGATGACGGAAACAGTATGTATTATTTACGTCCTGACGGCATTTATAAACTCAATCCGGCATCGCCGGTGATTGCCGGTGCTCCTTTCCTGACAGGCAATTTTTATGGTGTCGATGTTAATCCTGAAAACGGGCATGTATACGTTTTTGAATCCGTATTTTCAGGAAGCGGAACCATGAAAATAGTTGATTCCACAGGCAATATAATTAAAGAAGTCTCTGTAGGCATAGGTCCGAGCAGTGCCATATTCAGGCTGTAGGCTGTAGGCTGTAGACAGCAGGCGGTAAATTATAACCTATAGCCTATAGTCTATAGTCTATAGTCTTTTTTTTGGTACCTTTACCGAATGATTAACTGCCTGAAAATCCGCCATACAATAGTATTGATTTTGATTCTTTTTTGTATCGGGAGTGGGTTGAAGGCGCAATTAACAAGGCCCGGAAGTCCGATTCCGGCAAGTTCCAGTGAACTTTCTGAATTACAGGTTATTAGTATTCCTGTTTCAACAGCCCTTGTTAAGGAAGCCATGCAATCCCGGGATACTTCCTATCTAAAAATGGCTTCTTCAGGCTTGCTGATCGATCTAGACTATTCACCTGAAAACTCCGGCACTTGGGATACTCTCAATGATGGCATGAAAATCTGGAGAATAGCCTTTCATGTGGAGGGTGCAGCGGTATTGAACCTGATCTTCACGCCATGGACGATTGAAAAAGGCGTAAAGGTTTTCACGAGCGACAGGAACCGCGAACAGATCCACGGGGCCTACACCGATTTGAATAACAAGCGGATTAATATGCTTGCCACATCGGAGATAACCGGTGATGTAATCGTTGTTGAAATGCAGGTTCCCGTGTGGTGTAAAAATTACGGATCATTTGGCATTTCAGGCATGGGCTGCGATTTCAAAAGAAGTAATTCGCTCACAACCGAAAAAGATGGCTGGTACGGTTGGGCCGGCCTTTGCAATGTGGATATAAATTGTACTTCGAACGCCCTGGTTCAGAAATTAAAAAATTCGGTTGTTCGAATTGTATATAAGGGTCATGAACGGTGCACAGGCGTACTTATAAACAATACAGGACAGGACGGCGTCAATTATGTTCTTACCGCAGGGCATTGCCTTACAAAGGAGGAAAATGCCAATACTGCGGTGTTTTATTTTCAGTATGAAAGTCCGTATTGCAATGGTCCCGACGGATATACCGGGAAATCAATATCCGGAGCCACAATAAGAGCCCGAAGCAGCAAGGTTGATTTCGCACTTGTAGAACTTCTGGAGCCCATTCCTTTGTCGTTTCATCCTTATTATGCCGGATGGGACAAAACTGGAAATATTCCTCAATCAGGTATCACGATTCACCATCCGCTCGGCGATGTAAAAAAGGTGTCTGCCGAGGAAAATCCTCTTGTTAAGTCAACTTTCGGGGGACAATATGATCCTGACAAGCACTGGATGATAAGGCATTGGGAATCAGGCACCACTGAGCCCGGGTCATCCGGGGCTCCTTTCTTTGATCAGTCGGGGCGGATCAGGGGAACGCTTACCGGGGGACTAGCCACCTGTGAAAGCCCGGTGGAAGATTATTTTGAAATGTTCAGTCATGACTGGATTGATTACCCGGCTCCTGAAAACCAGCTTGCCGTTTGGCTCGATCCACAAAATACACAACCTTCTATTCTTGACGGGTATGATCCCTATTCTGACTTCTGGGCAACCGGAGATACACTGAATCACATCAGTAAAGATGAAACGCTTGTTTCTGCTCCTTCCGGCCGCGACCTTACTCAATTCGCCGAGCAATTCAGCGAATCAGAAAGTAAAATGATTTCCGGGCTTATATTGGATGTTGCGAAAAGCTATGCTGCAGCTGAAGACCGGTATATTAAAGTGAAAATTTGGAGTGGAGGTGACAAACCCGGAAATGTGGTTTATGAACAGACAGTATTCCTGGCTGACCTTTCGGGGGAAGGAAGAAATTTTATTTCATTTGATTCCGTGGTATCAGCGGGTAAATCGTTTTTTGCAGGGTATGAACTGTTCCCCGATGAACCTGCCGACACTTTTGCCACTTACATGGTTAATGACAGGCCATCCGGACAAAATACAGCTTTTGTGTATGATGGAATATCCTGGTTGACGATGACCGGTTATACATCTGTAAATTCTTCTTTTGCCATTTTTCCCGTAGTTTTCAATTCGGGTGCTATTCCCGCTGAAAACCTGCAGGACCCGGATATTATTGTGTATCCGAATCCGGCCACCTCTTTTCTCAGGATACAGTTTAGTCATATCACCACAGCCCCTGTAACAATCAGTTTATACAATTTTCAGGGCCAGCTTGTTTATGAAAAAGAATTCCAGGCCTACCAGCATATTATTCCGGTTTCATTGAAACCGTTATCGGACGGTGCGTACATAGTGAAAATACTGCAGGAGAACAAAACAAGTTTTTTGAAAGTCAGCATTGTAAAATAAGTTATGGAATTATGTTAACTTTTTAGTACACAAAAAGGTAACTTTTCCCTTAAAACTCAGTAAAAACAGGAACTTATAGCCTTGTTATGCTGAGAAATTACATCATCATTCTGCTGGGTATTTTCCTTATCGGGAATCTGCATGCTCAGCAACAATCAGAAACCCCAAGAAAACTGGTAGTCCGGGGAATTTCAGAATACCAGATGGAGCCGCTTTCAAGGGCCAATATTAACCTGTATGAAGGAAGCAATAAAATTAAAACCATTCAAAGCGGTTCTGACGGAAGCTTTTCATTAGACCTTGAAATGAATAAGCAATACGTGATTGAAGTGGAGAAAGACGGATTGGTGGGCAAGAAAATCAGCTTTAATACCCAGCTTCCTGACGATGAAAAAGGTACCTGGATGAATGAATTTTCGGTAAATCTCGTTAAACCCTGCAAGGGCATTGACTATTCGATATTAAAAGAGCCGGTGGATAAGGTAGCCTTTGATTCACGCAGACGTGAATTCATTTCGGACAAAAATTATGTAAACAGTATGCGGCCGAAAATTGAGGACCTCATGGTAAAAACCGATCAGTGCCAGCTTTCGGAATATGAAAATGTGGTTAAAAAAGCGGACCAGGCTGCAAAGGCAAATAACCTTACAGAAGCCCTGAATTTATATCGTGAAGCACAGAGCATTTATCCCACTGAAGAATACCCGGTGAAACGAATAGGTGAAATCAATAATGTAATTAACCGGCAACAGGGTTCTGCTGAAGCCTATAAGAAACTGATTGCGGATGCCGATGCATTGGCGTCACAGGGTAAACTTGCTGATGCGCTTCAGAAATATAACCAGGCCAGTGCATTCAACCCGCAGGAAACCTATCCGAAGCAAAAAGCAGCGGAATTGCAGAACACCCTTGCTCAACAGCAGGCTGCCAGGCAGGCACAGCAATCTGTAGATGACAAATATAACCAGGCAATGGCAAAGGCAAGTGTTGCCTACACAAAGAAAGATTATACTGCTGCAAAACAGTTTTACCAGGAAGCTCTCACTGTGAAGCCTTCTGAAGCTCTGCCGAAAAGCAGGGTCCAGGAAATTGAAACGATTCAGGCTAAGCAGGCTGCTGAATTAGCCGCCAGGAATGCAGAAGCCCAGAAAAAAGAAGCTTTTGAAAAAGAATATATTGGCCTGGTTGAACAGGCTGATGCACTCTTTAAGGCAAAGAAATTTGAAGAAGCCAAAACAGCTTATGTAAAGGCCTGTGAGATGAAACCTTCCGAATCCTATCCTGCCCAAAGAATCAAGTCGGCCAACACAGCCATTGCATCTGAAAAAGCTGCCGCAGATAAAGTTAAAAATGACAGCTATGATAATGCAATGACATCCGGTAATAATGCTCTTGCAAAAGAGCAGTTCGCAATGGCAAAGGATGCCTTTCAGAAGGCCTTGGCAGTAAAGCCGGATGATGCCGATGCAAAAAGTAAACTTGCTGAAACAGACTGGCTGTCGGATGAATTCAGTAAGCGCAAAGCCGCCGGAGAGCAGTATAATAGCGCTATCCAGGCGGGTGACGCATTTATGGCGCAGAAAAACTGGAATTCTGCAAGGGAATCATATAATAAAGCCCTTGCCATCAGACCGGATGATAAAACCGCATTGTCAAGGATCACTGCCGTAGATAATTCAGTTGCCGCCGAACAGGCTGCACTTTTGAAGACAAAAAACGATGGTTTTAATACAGCCATGGCAGCCGGTAATGTAGCCCTAAGCAAAAATCAGTTTACCGAAGCGAAAGCGGCTTATCAAAAGGCTCTTTCTATTAAACCTGACGAACAGGCAGCCAAAGATAAAATAACGGAAACCGATCGTCTTGCTGCTGCCTACCAGAAACAAAAGGAATTGAATGATCAGTATGCTAAGGTAATTGCTACAGCAGATGGTTACATGGCATCAAAGAAACTTGAGGATGCCAGGAATTCATACCAGCAGGCCCTTGCCCTTAAACCGGAAGATTCATATGCACAAAGCAAAATAGCATCAATAGATAACTCGATAGCTGCTGAGAATGCTGCCAGGCTGAAATCGGTTGAGGATAGTTACAAGGCTGCCGTAGGTGCTGCTCAAACTGCAATAACGCAAAAGACATATACCCAGGCAAAAGAGTTCATACAGAAAGCACTTGCTGTGAAGCCGGGAGATGCATATGCTACGGCAAAATCTGCTGAAATCGACAGACTGATTGCCGATCAGAAAAAGAAAGAGGAACAGGATAAGCTGTTGGCGCAACAGTATAATGACAAGATATCCTCTGCTGACAAACTTTTTGGAAGTAAAGATTATCCTGCCGCCAGGTCAGGTTATACAGCTGCACTTGCTATAAAGCCCGGTGATGCCTACGCAAATCAAAAAATCACTGAAATTGATAACCTTGTTGCTGCCGAAGCATTATCTAAACAACAGAAACTTGAATCGGATTTCACACAGGCTATGAGCCAGGGAAGTGCTGCAACTCTGGCAAAAAATTATCCTGCAGCTCAGGAAGCATTCCAGAAAGCTCTTGCCTTAAAACCTGCTGATAATAATGCCCGGCAAAAGCTAAATGAAACGCTGGCACTGATTAAACAGGAGCAGGAAAGGGTGTTGGCTGAGCAGAACAAAAAGAAGAAATTCGATGAAACTGTTAAAGCTGCCGATCAGCTGTTTAACCAGAAAAACTGGAACGGAGCCAAAACAACTTATGAACAGGCCCTTGCTTTATATCCTGCAGAAAGCTACCCGCGACAGAAGCTTGATGAGATAAAGAAAACGGTGGATGAACAAAACCGCATCATGGCTGAAAATGCAGCCCGTGAAAACGCTTTCAGCCTGGCCATGGCATCAGGAGATAAATTCTACCTTGCCAAAGACTATGATCAGGCCAAAAATGAATATACCCGTGCATCAGGAATTAAGCCTGACGCTGCACAGCCGAAGACCAAACTGGCCGAGATAGAAAAGCTGATTGCACAGAGGCAAAAAGAGCAGGCTGACGCCAAAGCAAGGACTGCTGCCTATACTGCAGCCATGAATACCGGTAATGATGCCTTTACAAAAAAGGATTATGTTACTGCAAAAGCTTCTTATACCGAAGCGTTAAAACAAATTCCGGGAGATGCCCTGGCACTCGACCAGATAAAGAAGACGGATTATGTCATGGCTGAAGCTGAGAAAATCAGACAGGCTGCCGAAGCAAAGAAAGCTGCCTTTGAATCGCTCATCGGCACAGCGGATCAGGCATTCGATGGCGCCCGTTATGCCATGGCAAAGGAGAATTATCAGAAGGCACTTGCTATTGATCCTTCAAGTGCCTATGCTAAACAGCGCATTGCCCGAATTGATGAGATCAATAAAATGCTGAGCCAGGCACCACCAAAAACAAATACACAGGCAGCAGCCGTCACACAAAAAACGGGGCAGGGTGCTCAATTAGCTGAACTGAATTTTAAAAACGAATCAGAAAGACAGCTATATTTGAATGAATTGAAGAACAAATATCCTGAAGGCATAACGCTTGAAAAATATAAACAACAATATAAAATAATATTCAGGTATATCGTCATCCGTGATAACGAAGCACAGGAATTCAGGCAGGTTAAATATACTTCCTACCAGGATCAGCAGTTCTCGGTAAATGGAAAACCGATTACCCAACAGTATTTTCTTTCACAAACTAAGGTAAGACAGGGCGAAAGCTTTAAGGAAATAGAAATGTAATGAGGCAGATTGGTATTTTAATTGTTTTGATAATTTTATTGGGTTCCTGCAGGCCTCCCGTACAAAGTCCCGATAACCTTAAGCAGTCTGATTCTCCCCAGCTTCTTGCGGTGCATTACGCCGGTGGTTTTGAAATGACTGACGTCGATACCGGGATCCTGCTCACTGTGAGAAATCCATGGCAACATTCAACCGGGGTCGAATACCGTTACCTGCTGTCAAACAGGGTTCAGAAATCAGAAATAAAAAGTGAAAACTTTACAATAGTTAAAACGCCTGTAACAAGGATTATTTGCCTTTCAACCACTCATATTGGCTTTATTCAGTTTTTTCATAAAGCCAGTTCAATCATTGGTATATCAGGTAAGGATTATGTTGTTAATGATTCGGTCAGAGACGGTATTGCTGAAAACAGGATTTTTGATGTCGGTTACGATGAAAATCTGAATTATGAACTGATCCTGCGCCTCAGACCCGATGTTGTATTTGCTTACGGTGTGAATGTTTCTGTTACAAATACAGTACGAAAGCTGAATGAATTGGGTATCCCTGTGATTCTGATTGGTGAATACCTTGAGCAGGACCCATTGGGAAAAATGGAATGGGTGAAAGTATTCGGAGCCTGTTACGGCATGGGTAAAACGGTAAGCGAACGTTTTGATTCAGTGACTGCCAATTATAACCAGTTTAAAGAGCTGGCTTCTAAAGAAGGGCAAAAACCATCCGTACTTCTTGGATTGCCATGGAGGGGAAGCTGGTACGTTTCGGGATCTAAAAGCTATATAGCACGACTTATAAGCGATGCAGGCGGACAGTATATTTGGGGAAACCTGAATTACAACGAGAGTGTGCCGGTGGCGCTTGAAAAAATATATGAAAATGCGCTGACTGCCGAGTACTGGATTAATCCCGGTGAGGCACGTTCAATAATTGATGTGATTTCGGTGGATGAACGGTTTAAACTACTTCCGGCCCTAACCAGTGGGAAAGTTTTCAATAATGACCGGTACATGAGCGCTTCCGGAGGAAATGGATTTTATGAATCGGGCGTAACTGAACCCGACATAATACTTTCTGATCTTATTTATATTTTGCATCCGCATTTATTACCTTCGCATAACCTGAAATATTACAGGAAGCTTCAATAAAACTCTGCAATGGATTTTGAACATCCGAAAAAGTCCGGATTTGATAAAAGAACGGCATTCCTGTTTTTAATCCTCGGATTGGTTCTGTTATTCTTTGGCATGCTTGATATTATGAGCGGAACGGTTCACATTCCGGCCAGGGATATCTTAGGAATATTGTCAGGATCTTCACCGGAAAACCGCGTATGGAGCTCGATTCTTTTTGAATTCAGGATTCCGAAAACCATTGTTGCTGTATTAGCCGGGGCGGCTCTTGCAGTAAGCGGTTTGCAAATGCAGACAGTTTTCAGAAACCCCCTTGCCGGACCGGATGTATTAGGAGTTACTTCAGGTGCAAGCCTGGGTGTTGCCATTGTGGTGATGGGATTCGGGAATTTTTTCGTTTCAAGACACCTGGGTTATGCAGGGAGCTGGATGCAGATTATTGCAGCATGGATTGGTGCGGGTATCGTTCTTACTCTCATTATGATCGTTTCGGTTAGGGTAGGAGACATTATGACAATCCTTATTCTTGGTATACTTTTCGGAAGTGCTACTTCTGCCATAGTGAATCTTATGCAGTATTTCAGCCAGCAATCAGTTTTAAAATCATTTGTGATATGGTCAATGGGTAACCTGGGCAATTTAACGGCAACTCAAATTAAAGTACTTGCTGCCAGCCTGTTGATAGGATTCCTGTTTACGCTTTTCACGTTAAAAATGATGAATGCCATTATGCTTGGCGAACGGTATTCGACATCCATGGGAATCAACGTTAAGGTTGCCCGTACATTGATTTTTCTGTCAACCAGCATTTTATCCGGAAGCATAACTGCTTTTTGCGGACCATTGGCTTTTATTGGAATAGCTGTACCACACCTGGCAAGGCTCATCTTTTCAACCGCCAACCATTTTATTCTGATACCAGCATCCTTGATGCTTGGTGCCCTATTGATGCTTGTTGCCGACCTGATATCACAGCTTCCGGGTTCAGGTGTCATTCTTCCGGTTAATAGCGTCACTGCATTACTGGGTATCCCAATTATTATCTGGGTAATTTTATACAATAAGAGGCTCGTTCATGTCAACTGAAGCCATAAATAATAAAAGGCATTCAGGCCATGCCGTAACGTTGAAAGATCTTCAGATCGGATATCAGACGCGGAACAGCCGGAAAGTTGTTTTGGGTCCTGTCAATGCTGAAATTGCCCATGCTGAAATGGTAGGCATTGTGGGCAGAAACGGGATAGGGAAGAGCACATTGCTGCGCTCTGTTGCCGGAATACACAACCTGATCTCGGGAGAGATAACCGTTAATGGCAGGTCCTTGCATGAACTTTCCCTGCGTAACAGGGCAAAGATTATGAGTTATGTATCCACTGACCCTGTTCAAGCCTTTCAGATAAGGGTACATGAACTCATAGCAATGGGAAGGATTCCCTATACGGGTTGGTTCGGTAAAATGAGTCCTGAAGATTCCGAAGCCGTTCAGAATGCAGTCAGGCTTACCGGATTGGAGAAATTTTTGAAAAAATCTGTACACGAGCTCAGTGATGGCGAAAGGCAAAAAGTAATGATCGCCAGGGCGCTTGCCCAGGACACTCCGGTTATAATTCTTGATGAACCGACCGCTTTTCTTGACGTGCCTTCACGGTATGAAATTCTTAGAATTCTTTCCGATTTGTCAGTTAAGAACGGAAAAACAATACTGTTTTCAACACATGACCTGTCCCTTGCAATGGATATTGCCGATAAAATATGGCTTTTGGCGGAAAATACTATTTTTCAGGGGGCACCTGAAGATTTGTTAATTAGTAATGTATTTCGTAAATTGTTTCTAAATTCGCCCGCTGAATTTGACACAAAAACATCTTCTTTTCGTTTCAGAAAAGAACCGACTAAAGAAATGGTCTTGCAGGGACATAGCAAGTACAGGACGTTGACAAAGAAGGCATTAGAAAGAGCCGGTTTTCATTGTTCTGATGAAGAAGGCAGCGTAATGATCCGAATGGAAGAGCATGATGGTAAACCGGTATGGTGTTTGCAGAGAATTGCAGGTGAAGCCATTGAATTTTATTCAATTTATGATCTGGTTGGTTTTCTAAAATTTTCCACATAGTTTAAATTCATAGTCATGAATACATTGAAAAAAATTGTCTCCTACATCCTGATCGGATGCGTGCTGTTATTCACCATATTGGCTATATTGGGGATCTGGGATATTATTGATCTCAGAAATATTATGATGAACAGCATCTTCTCCTTGATAGTAATTTTTGCCGCTTCAGCAATTATTCTGTTTATTTACACAGTATTTATGAAAGATTCTGATCAGCCAAATCCCTGATCAAACGCGAGATAAGTTTTTTAATTCCATGTTATCCATACTTATTCCTGTTTATAATTTTAACGTCGTAAAACTGGTTACTGAGCTTCACAGGCAGGCTACAAAAACAGGTATTCCTTTTGAAATAATAATCCTCGACGATTGTTCTTCATCGCTTTTGCGTGATCAGAACAAGGATATCGGAAATCTGCCGGATGTCCGTTTCTATGAGCTTGAAAAAAATATAGGCCGCTCACGGATAAGAAACCGGCTGGCCGAAATGTCCGTTTACCAGTCGCTGCTTTTCATGGATTGCGATTCTGAAGTGGCATGTGACAATTATATTGAAAAATACCTGCCCTATTGCCATCACGAAATAGTGGTTTGTGGTGGTAATATATATCATTCAGACCCTCCCGAAGATCCGGAATACCAGTTAAGATGGCTTTATGGGATACATCGTGAACAGAAACCGGCTGCTATCAGAAACCTGAATCCATACAGGTCATTTATGACAAATAACTTTCTGATTTCGAAATCGGTTTTTCTGAAAATAAAATTTGACGAAACCATAGTGCAATATGGACATGAAGATACCCTATTCGGCCTTGAATTAAAGAAGAACGGGATTAAAATAAAGCATATTGATAATCCGCTTTACCATATTGGACTTGAAATCTCCATGGAATTTCTGAAGAAAACATCTTCAGCGATCGAAAACCTGTTGATTTTATTGAAAGAGGGTAAAATTCAGAAAACCGATATCCGCGACATCCGTTTGCTCAGGGCATATGGAATGATTAGAAAATACCGGATGGTCAAGAGTTATCTTGCTTTTTACAACCTGATTTCAAATTCGGTCATGCGGAATCTTCTGGGTCATAATCCTGGAATGTTTGCTTTTGAGCTTTACAAACTCTCAATTATTTCAAGCCTGATCGCTAAAAACAAGATTGCTATTTAGTCAGAAGGCTTAAATCAAGGCTGTAACCCAGGGCTAAAATATAGGCAGTAACAGGATCGTTTGAATTAATCTCCCTGTCAATTCCATATTTGAGGGCTACGGAGTGAACCTTTTTTATTTGGTATTCAAGCCCTACCCATGATCGCATACCCTTTATTCCGTCTTTGCTGTCAACAAACAATTCACTGTCGATAAAAGGAACAAGCGGAATACCTTTTATATCATATTCAAGTGATATTTTATGCCTGTGCCGGAAACCACTGAAAAGATAATCGTTTTCATTCTTTTCAACTTTTGCCGATTGCAGGCGTAACCGGTAACCTGCCGTAAACCGGTTGAAACCGAACCGGAAGGCCATATCCGAATACAAGCCGTTTCTCCATGAATAATCATCTGCATTCTCATAATCCGCTTCGATCCTGTAAAAGATACCAGCCCTGAAATACTTGCTAAACCGGTATGAGAAGCCAAAGTCGTTGATTTCTCGACTCAGCAGGGAGCTGTTTTCGCGGAATCGGACTTCTTCTTCAACCTGGAACTTTGTATTGCGCAAAAATTCAATACTTACCGAAGCCGAGGGCCAAACCTGGAAGTCGCGTTGCTGTGCTTTCCCTGAAAATGAAAGAATCAACAGGCAAAAGAAAGCGGGTATGTTTACTGATTTTTGATGCATATTGTAAGTAAATCACTAATCATCATCATCTCCGCCGGCATAGGCATTGTCGCTTTCATCGGCAGCATTTATCCTGTTCCCGGTTTCATAATAGTAAATTATGATCCTAGCTGTATCTCTGAGGAAATCGATTTTACCAATGTCTATACGGTTTATTTTCAGGCCTGTACGCTCTTCAAGGTCCTTTATCAGTTCTTGTTTTTTAGAGGCATGAATGAGATCGATTTTTTCATAAGTAATCTGCTTGGATGATTCGTGCTTCAAAAGCCAGAGTTTCTCCAAACCGTAAATTATAAAAGCCAGAACCAGGTTGGTAAACAGTAATTCAGCCCAGCTGATCTTCTTATTGGAAAGGGCATTGATTACCGAAATTCCGATTAATATAAACAGGTACGTCATCTCCTTGATGGGAATGGAGAAAGTTCTGTACCTGAGAATACCAAAAATGGCAAAAAGGCCGAAAGCAAATCCGAGCTGCAATTTTACATTCTCAAGCAGGGTGCAAAGAAGGAAGATTAATATGCTGATCAATATAAAAGCGAACAAATAGTCCTTTCTGCGCGTGACAGGATAATACAATACCCTGACTATAAGAAGCACCATGATCATATTCAATCCAAACCGAAGCATCAATTCGGTAAGGTTGCTGATATGAATGATATCCAGTCCCAAAAAAGTGAAATCCTCTATTTTAAGCAGATAATTCAACATGACTTAATTTATTAATGAGGTTTACGGTATGCTTGAAATTGTTGATTTTCGGGGTCCTGTTTAATAATGAAACTCCAAGGCAGTATTTGCTGAATGATTCAGGATGCAGGCCGTATTGCCGCAATGCTTTAAAAATCAAACTTTGGCGACTGGCTTTACTTTGCTTCACTTCAATAATAACAAGGTCAGTGAGCCTTACTTTATTGGTATTGTCATTAAATACAAGGTTAAAGTCAACTGTTACCCTTTCGCTGAAATTATAATCCACAAGAGTAAAACGATTAAACCGGTTGGTAAGAATTATACTCAGGTCATCGGGATGGTATGGAGTTGCATTTTTCACAAAACTTCCGAAATCCTGATCGTTGGTATGAATCTGAATTCGTTCTTTTTTAACCCGACCTTTATTATTCTTGAACTTTACTTCAATGAATTTTATAGCTGATTCAACGTATTCGCGCTGCCGTACCTTATAACGGTTTGGCCTGCCGTTATGGTGGTCAAAATACATATTCAGGCCGGGTGTGTCAAAATAATCCGTCTGGTAATTAAAGGCCTTCATTTCTTTAATTGTAAGGACATAATAACCTGAAGAAAGGCATTGCAGGATAGCAGGCAAAGTGCAGAAAGGAAGGACGAATTTACTGTCGATACGGTCCATGAGTTTAACCTGGTCCATTTCGGACAGCGATACCGGCTTAAATTCCCTGACTAAATCGGTAACCGTGTCAAACAGATTATCCTCCACTATGCTATTTTAAAATAATGATATCCGGAAGTCTAACATCTTTGTTCCGGCCGGTGATCGTTACCTTCTGCATGACAGCAATTTTATGCTGGGTAGGATAATAGGCCGAATCCTGAGAGTAGGCATAAATAGTGTAATCACCTTCCCTGAGGTAATCAAACCGGTATGCACCGTTATAATTTGTAGTTGTTTTATCTCCGTAAACGTCATCGTCACCATAAACGATGAAAACGTCTTCGTCAGTGGCATAGTATTGTTCAATGAGAGTGGTGAAATTCGAATTATACTTCTTTACAAGCACTTTTCCGGTAATGGATGATGTTCCACCCTGACCTTCCTCTTTTTCACAGGAAATGAACACGAAAAGTGTAAAAAGCACAAAGAATGAGTACAGTAATTTTCTGCTCATAGAATTAATTTCAGTTATAGTACCTTAAACGTGTATGAAACCGTACTGGTTTCATAAATATTAAGCGTCGATGCGTGCGTATTTGGCATGCTTCTCAATGAATTCGCGACGGGGAGGAACATCATCACCCATGAGCATTGAGAAAACACGATCCGCTTCAGCAGCACTTTCAATTGTCACCAACCGGAGAGTACGTTTTTCAGGATTCATAGTGGTTTCCCAAAGTTGTTCGGAATTCATTTCTCCGAGACCTTTATAACGCTGAACATGGACACTTCCGTCTTTTCCCTTGCCGAGTTCTTCGACAATAGATCTTCTCTCTTCCTCTGTCCAGCAATATCTCTCGGTTTTACCTTTTTTAATGAGGTACAACGGGGGAGTAGCAATGTATAAATGGCCATTCTTGATAAGATCCTCCATATGGCGGTAGAAGAAAGTCATCATGAGCGTTGTAATGTGGGAACCGTCAACGTCGGCATCCGTCATGATGATTACCTTATGATATCTCAGTCTGTCAAGATTTAACGCTTTGCTGTCATCTTCCGTACCCACCGTAACACCAAGCGCAGTATAGATATTCCTGATTTCCTCGTTTTCAAAAATTTTATGAGGCATTGCTTTTTCGACATTCAGGATTTTACCCCGGAGAGGCAAAATAGCCTGGAAATGCCTGTCTCTGCCCTGTTTTGCCGTTCCACCTGCTGAATCACCCTCAACAAAGTAGATTTCACACATACCCGGATCTCTTTCAGAACAGTCAGCCAGTTTTCCAGGCAATCCTGATCCTGAAAGCACACCTTTCCGTTGCACAAGTTCGCGGGCCTTACGGGCTGCATGTCGTGCCTGGGCAGCCAGAATGACCTTCTGGACAATGGTCCGGGCATCTTTCGGATTTTCCTCAAGATAATTGGCAAGCGCAGCTGAAATAGCCGTGTCAACAAATCCCATCACATCTGAGTTGCCGAGCTTGGTTTTTGTCTGACCCTCAAACTGCGGTTCAGCAACCTTTATGGAGATTACAGCGGTTAGTCCTTCCCTGAAATCATCACCGCTGATATCAAATTTCAGCTTTGAAATCATGCCTGATTTTTCAGCATAGGCTTTCAGGGTGCGGGTAAGTCCTCTTCTGAAACCTGCGAGGTGTGTTCCCCCTTCTATCGTATTTATATTATTTACATATGAAAACACATTCTCCGAAAAGGATGTATTGTACTGCATGGCTACCTCAACAGGCACCTCAGCCTTACTGTTCTCAATATGGATGATATCGGTAAGTTTTTCTCTGTTCTCATCAAGAAGGGTAACGAATTCTGCCAGCCCTTTTTCAGAATAGAATGTTTCCTTGCGAAAATGGCTGGTTCCACCTCCGTTCTCTTCCATTTCACGGCGGTCGGTTATTTCAAGCCTGATTCCTTTGTTAAGAAAAGCAAGTTCACGCAGGCGTGTAGAAAGTATTTCAAAATTATATTCAACCGTGTTGAAAATGTCGGCGTCAGGCTTGAATGTAATTTCAGTCCCTGTGCGCTCACAGGTTCCGGTTTCTTTAACCGGATACAGCGGTTTACCCCGTTCGAATTCCTGCTGGTAAATCTTACCATTTATATACACAACGGCCTTCAGGTGAACTGATAATGCATTAACGCAGGAAACGCCCACGCCGTGAAGCCCGCCAGAAACTTTATAGGAATCTTTATTGAATTTTCCCCCGGCATGCAAAACAGTCAGTACAACTTCAAGTGCCGAACGTTTTTCCTTTTCCATCATTCCCACAGGAATACCGCGGCCATCGTCATTTACAGTGATGGAACCATCCTCGTTGATTGTTACATCAATATTTTTGCAATAACCTGCAAGCGCTTCGTCAATTGAATTGTCAACCACCTCATAAACCAGGTGGTGAAGTCCTTTAACACTGATATCACCGATATACATTGCCGGACGTTTCCGGACAGCCTCTAAACCTTCAAGAACTTGTATACTTTCGGCTGAATATTCATTAACAGTATCGTTTTTTGAAATCTTCTCCTCGAATCCAGAATTACTCATAATTAAACCTCTGATCAATATGTAATTAAAAACATTTGCCGAAAGGCATTTTTACTTTCGGAAATAAAGCCCGTAAAGATACAAAAAATCCGCGTAGGATAATGTTTTTGGGCATTCCGGTGAAACGTTATTATCAACAAAGAATCAACACTGGTTTTGTTTCATTTATGGTACTCCATGTGTGTACTTTTTGCCTTCGGATATTTTTCAGATATTACTAAAAACTTTTTCTAATTTTAACAAAGGCAAACCTAATAAATAAGAAACATGGACCTTTCACATTTTATTGCAGAACCGGGGAAATTTAAGTCGCTTAAAGATTTTGCAACCGACCATACTCATGGTGTGGAAAGTAAGAATGACGCCAAAGACCGGATGAAGGCCTACATTGATGAAATGCAGGATTTACAGGATAAGTTATATGCCAGGAACAGTTATGCGGTTCTGATAATTTTCCAGGCGATGGATGCAGCAGGGAAGGACAGTACAATCAAACATGTTATGTCGGGAATTAACCCACAGGGATGCCAGGTGTACAGTTTCAAACAGCCTTCAGTTGAAGAACTTGATCATGATTTCCTGTGGCGTACAACGCGCTGTCTGCCTGAGAGAGGACGTATCGGCATTTTCAACCGGTCATATTATGAAGAAGTTCTTGTTGTTAAGGTTCATCCTGGGATCCTCCTGAACCAGGGTCTGCCGGGAATTGAAAAGGCAGGCAAAGACAATAAAAATCTGTGGGAAGGCCGTTATGAAAGCATCAATAATTTTGAACATCACGCGGTCAGAAACGGTACAGAGATTATTAAATTCTTCCTTAATGTATCTAAAGAGGAGCAAGCTGACCGCTTTCTGAAAAGAATTGATAAACCTGAAAAAAACTGGAAATTTTCACTTGGCGACCTTGAAGAAAGAAAATATTGGGATGATTACCAGGATGCCTATGAAACCATGATAAAGGAAACATCCACAAAGCATGCTCCCTGGTATATAATACCGGCCGATAAAAAATGGTATATGCGGCTTGCTGTTGCTGAAGTTATACTGGAACGATTCAGAAACCTGCAATTAACGTATCCTGAATTAAGCCGGCAGCAGGTTGAAGAAATAGAGAAAGCAAGACAGATACTCACATCTGAAACAAGCCGTTAGGATATCAGCTTTCTTTTTTACCTGTAAGATCAGCTATTTTAATTCTTAGCTGTTCAATTTCCTGGTTGAGCATTTCTTCGTTTGTGGCAGATTCTTCAGCCAGTTTTACAAGTTCATCTTCACGCCTTGATGACTCTTCATGGGCAGCCATGAGTTCTTCCATGCTTTTTCTGATCCGTTCCTCGTTTTCGGCTAAATCACGGGCTTGCTGTGTTGACTGCTCAATCAGCCGTTTCAGCCTTTTATTCGATTGTTCTGTAAGAATGGTTGATGAAAAAGTCTCAAGCAGCTTTTCAATAAATGTGATGCGATAACCCTTGATTTTCTTGAAGGAACCAAGCTCAATAACGCCAATGCATTCATTGTTAACAACCAGGGGGCCAAGGATCAAATGCTTAACCGGCATGCTTCCTAGACCTGAATTCACAGTGGAATACTTATCGCTTACATTGTCGATTTCAACAAATTTTCTGTCCTTGAAGCAACATCCTACATACCCTTCCCCTATTTTAAACTGTTGTTTTGATCGTTCACCTGACAGGCAGTACCCGGCAACCAGTTCAAGGCATGAGTTCGTTTCATCATCTTCATTTATAAGGAATACTCCTCCCTGTTGAGCCTCGACATAATCGGTCAGTTTTTCAATAAACAACCGGCATAATTCGTTAAGGTCTTCTCGGTTTTTGCTGATCAGATCAGAAAATATTCCAAGACCCTGGTTGAACCAGAGCAGGTTTTCCTGGTCTTTTTGCCTGACTATAAGCTCTCTTTTCTGAATTATAATTTCTGAATGCTGCTGTTCAAGTTGTTCCCTGGCCGCTTCAAGTTCCTTCGAACTTGCCTGGAATTTCTCTTCAATTGAGCGCTTTTGTCGCTCCTCTTGTGTTATCCGGCGCCTGATAATGAAAAATACAAGTCCCGCGAGCAATAATACGGCCAGTATTCTGAACCATAAAGTTGCCCAGAATGGCGGTCTGACCCTGATTTTTACAGATATGCCTTTTTCATTCCATGTGCCATCGCTGTTTGATGCGATAACTTTAAACCTGTACGTTTTATAAGGGAGATTGGTATAGGATACAAACCGCCGGTTGCCGGCATCAATCCATTCTTTGTCGAATCCTTCAAGCATGTATTTATAACGGTTTCTGAATGGATTTTCAAAATGCAGCGCTGAAAAATACAGCGTGAAATTGTTTTGTTTATGGTTCAGATTAATTTCATCAGCCACATTGATATGATCCTTAACAGGAGAATGATCACCCGGAATAACCGATACATTGCGGATTTGTATATCAGCAAGTATTATTTTCGGGGCAACAGTATCCAGTTTTACATCCTTAGGAAAAAAACTGTTGAATCCAAACTGTCCACCGAAAAACATTTCACCCTGGTTGCTTTCATAGAACGAGGTTCCGTTGAACTCGTTGCTCTGGAGTCCGTCTTCGATAGTAAACTGTTTAACTGACCGGTTTTTCTCATTGAATTTAAGGAGGCCGTTATTTGTGCTCATCCACAAATTCCCCTCAGCATCATCCAGTATCCCGTATACAACGGCCGTTTCCAGTTCGGGTATATCAGTGAAATGGGTAAAACTGCCGTCTGCCGGATTATACTTGTCTACGCCCTTGCCATAGGTGCCAATCCATAGACAGCCTTTGGAATCTTCATGGAAACAGAGTATTTCATTATGGATCAATGAATTTTTATTGGCGTCATCATGAAGATAGTGGATGAAGCCATCTGTTGAAGGGTCATATCGGTTTGCCCCCAGGTCCGTGGCGAGCCAGACGTTTCCTTTTGAATCTTCATAAATTCCGTAGACTGTGGTATTGCTTATACTGGTCTTATTTGAAGTATCGGGCAGATATTGCCTGCACTTGCCGGTCTGAATATCCATAATGGATAAACCCTTATCGGTGCCAACCCATAGTTTTCCATCGGTGCCTGTATAAAATGTGTAAATACGGTCACTGGTTACCGAAGCAGGATTTCCTTCCTCATACCGGAAATGAGTGAAGCTGACAGGCCTTCTGTTCTGATCGAGTATTACTTTATTGATACCGGCATCATCTGTGCCGATCCACAGGGTGCCTCTCGGGAACTCCTTTATGGCTCTAACCCTGTTGCTCGATAATCCGTTGGTGACACCGGTGTGATGGATCCAGTGAGTATATCTTTTGTTCGTCCGGTCAAGAATATGAAGACCATCCGATTTTGATCCCACCCATAAAACCCCCTGGTCATCCACATATATAGGATGAACATTCCTGAAAATCAGTTTTTCATTCGAATAGGGCACATAATCATATAAAACAAACTTGTCTTTTTTCGGACTGTAAATGTCAATCCCGTTTGAGCCTGCCCAAACAAGGCCTGCATAATCCATGAAAAGGGATAATACTTCGTTATTCTTTATGCTGTAAGGATTGAGGTGATCATAAATATAATTAACGAAAGTTCCTGATTCCGCCGATCCGATAAACAGCCCGCTACCGAACGTTGCAACCCATAAATTCCCGGCATTGTCTTCAAGAAGAGCTTTAACAGTCAGATCGGACGTATTATTGCTGTTTTTCAGGGAGGGCTTTTCTATAGTGCCGGTTTCCTTACGTAATAATGAAAGTCCGTTTTGAGTGCCGATCACTACATTATTTTGTTTGTCAACAAGCAGGCATGTTACCGGCTCATTCATTGCATACGCCCTGATATCGTTGTTTTCGGGTTCAAAGCTCAGTAAACCCTCATTTGTTCCTATCCAGACCGTTTTTTGATCCCTGATCACCGAATGAACGGTCATTTTATCGAGGGAGGAGAGTTTTTCAAATTTCTTTGAAACCAGCGTATAATCACCTGTTACATAATCAACCATATACAACCCGCTTCCTGTACCTGCCCAAAGATATTTTTTGTCATAAGGCATAATGCAATTGACAATGTTAACCGATTCTTCAGTGTTTTTTACATTAACGTTAATAGTGTAAAACCTGTCCTTTTTGCGGTCATACTTATTCAATCCGCCCCCGTTGGTGCCTATCCACAGGTTACCTGTTGAATCCTCGGCTATGCAAAGAATTCTTGAGTTCGAAATGCTAAAAGGATCTCCGGGCAATGGTTTGAATACAGTAAAGGTATACCCGTCATATTTATTCAGGCCATCGTCCGTACCTATCCACATAATGCCTTTGGAATCCTGAAAGATACAATTGGGTGAGCTTTGTGAAAGCCCGTCCTTAATTGAAATATTCGAGAATTTAATATTATCCTGTTGTCCGGAAACAGGAAAGCAATACGACAGCAGGATAAGAATCCCGGTAGAGAGTGTAAAATTCTTCAGGTTCATAGTTACAGAATCAGTCACAGGTAGAACAGTATAAATATAAAATAAAAACATTTATCACCAACCAGGGTATCTCGATCATATGATGCGAATTATTAACTTTGTTCAGTTTTACACTATGTTTCTCGATAGTATTTCCATAGTAAATTTTAAGAATTTCGCCCAGGCGGAGCTTTCTTTTTCGCCCCGGATAAATTGCTTTGTCGGTAATAATGGCGTCGGAAAAACGAATCTGCTTGATGCGATCCATTATTTGTGTTTATGCAAAAGTTATTTTAATCCTGTCGATTCTCAAAACATAAAGCATGATGAGGAATTTTCCGTGATCCAGGGGATATTCCCCGGAAATGAAAAGCCAAATGAGATTTTTTGCAGCATACATCATAATAAAAACAAGGTATTCAAGTGCAATAAGAAAGAATACGAAAAGCTGGCGCACCATATAGGTTCCTTTCCGGTTGTCATGATTTCGCCGCAGGATTCATCACTTATAATGGAAGGAAGTGAAGAAAGAAGACGATTCCTGAACAATGTGATCTCTCAGTATGACAGGACTTATCTCGAAGATGTACTGCAATACAACCGTGTTCTTGCACAACGTAATAAACTGCTTAAGGACACCTGGAATCAAAGGGGAAACCAGGATCTTATGGAAGTTTACGATGCCCAGATGGAAGTGCCTGCAGGCCGGATATTCCGGAGCCGTATGCTGTTTTCCGAAAAAATGATACCGGTTTTCAGGAAGTATTACCGGAAAATCGCAGCGGATCACGAGGAGGTGGATCTCCAGTACCAGTCGCAGCTCATGGATCAGAGTATCCTGGATTTGCTTAAACATTCAAGGGAGAAAGACAGAATCATGCAATATACCACCCAGGGGATTCATAAAGATGATTTGATACTTAAGCTAAACGGCTATCCTCTAAAAAAAACAGGTTCACAGGGACAGCAGAAAACTTTTCTGGTTACCCTGAAGCTGGCCCAGTTTGATTTCATTAAAGAAATGAGCCAGATCAGACCAATTCTTTTGCTTGATGATGTATTTGATAAGTTTGATGAGCAAAGGGTAAGACAGATTATAAGGCTTGTATCGGATGATCATTTCGGCCAGATATTTATTTCACACACCGATGAAGAAAAGATGCGTTCCATTCTGGAAGAGATGCACACCGAATTCAAGCTTTTCAGGGTGAATGACGGAAGAGTAGGGTGATGCTGGATATCAGGGATCAGGGATTAGTAACCGGTATAAGGAAAAGTTTTTATGAAATCTCTTAGGCCTTAATATCTTATTACTTAATTACTAACAGACTAACAAACTTCTTCATGCGTAAGAGCCAGACACAGAAAATCGGGGATGTAATCAGTGATTGCCTGAGGGAGCTTAGGATTGACAGGAAGCTCAAAGAAGTGAACCTTGTCAGCCAGTGGGAGACCATGATGGGGAAAACAGTGGCAGTAAGAACTGAAAAAATCTATATCAAGGGAAATACCCTTTATATAACAGTAACCTCGTCGGTTTTGAAAAGTGAATTACTGATGATGCGGCACCGGATTATCGAACGCCTGAATGAGCAGGCAGGGGAGAAGATAATTGAGAGTATTGTTATTAGATAAAATAAATTTACGATTTAACGATTTACGATTACCGAATAGTGACTGGTGACTAGTGACTGGTGACTGGTGACTGGTGACTGGTATAGTGACTGGTGACTGGTGACTGGTGACTGGTAACTGGTAATTGGATTTTGGATGCCTGCCTGCCGGCCGGCAGGCTGGTTACTGGATGTCTCCGGTCCTATAGGTCTCATAGGTCTCATAGGTCGCATAGGTCCCAGGGATGAACACCGAACACCGAACACTGATTTAAGATTTAAGAAGTTTGGCCAACAGCAACCTAAAGCCTAATTGCCTAAAGCCTAATAGCGATTCAACCACCGATACCTTCTTGCGTTGTCCCCGAATTTCACTGCGCCCATTATCTCATGTGATCCGAGTGTACGGGCACCGATTGCGTTAAAGGTGTAGTCGAAAGCGTATCCGAAGTAATATTTATCAACACGCACACCTGCCATAATGATTGCAGAAGAACCTTTTCCTTTAAATGTTTCCTCAACGATGCTGTAACTGCCACCTGTGCGGTATGAAATTCCTGCCCAGTAATTTTCTTTCATGTACAATTTAACGTTCACATCAACCTGAGAAATAAACTTCTCTGTTGTTTTAAAAAGGAACGACGGCTCCATCAGCAAATCACGGCTCAGTTCAAACCTGTACCCGGCAGTGACAAAATAGTGACGGATCATTTTAAAACCAGGTCCTTCGGCATCAGCGCCGAGTTTTAGCGGCGTTTGGAAAAGCTGCATAGCTGAAATTCCGGCGTAAATGTGCTGATCTGTATAATATACGCCAAAATTCGCATCGGGAATAAAGGCTGATTTTTCAGTGTTAAATAACTTAGGATCATCTTCCTGTAAAAGTTTCATTTTATCATCATCGATCCTGAACTGGTAACCGGTGAGTGAAACTCCGAATGAAAGCTGTGATCTGTCGAAAGGTATATGGTAGGAATACGTTCCCTGGATGCCGGTGCGATTGAATGCTCCTGACCTGTCAGTAAATGCATATGCTCCGTAACCAACCCTGCCGCTTCTTGACATAACTCTTTTTCTCCGGCGGATGGAAGCAGATCTTGAAATATAGCTGTTTTTAAGAAGCCTTGTCTGGTAGCTCACGGCATAGGTGCTGGGAGCGTCTTTAAAACCTGCCCATTGTTCACGGGCCGTTAAATTTATAGCAGTATATCCTTCATGTCCTGCAACGGACGGATTCACTAAAAATCCATTCATCATATACTGACTGTAAACAGGTAATTGTTGTGAAAAAAGGGACTGGGATAACAGGGTCAGGATAATAGCGGTGTAAACGATATGAAAAACTCGGCGATTCATTTATCTGTCTTATTTTCTTTTCTTTCTTATACTCTTAACACGCGTCAAAGTTAGCATTGTTTGAGATCAATCAGCCTATTGATTTAGATCAATATATTTAAGCAATTCATAATCAGACTATTGGAACCAAGGTCCATTTTTTTCATATTTGACAAATTCACAGTTTTTTAGGACAAACTTTGAAACCTTAAAAACTATTTAAACAAAAGTGGAATTGGGATAATAACGGTGGAAATTTGCCATAACTTTTGAATCGATATCCGGACAGATATCAATTGCATGTTGGAAAACTACCGGATAACGTTGATATAACCGGTAAGCGGTTTCACATGTTTAACTTTAATATCGAGCACAAAGAAATACGCATCCATGGGTAAATTCTTTCCTCTCATATCCTGGCCCTTCCAGGGATTATTGGCAATGTCATCTGTTCTGAAAACAAGTCTTCCCCAGCGGTCATAGATCTCAATGACAGCGTCAGGAAAAAGTTCAATATTGGGAATTATCCATTCATCGTTTTTATTATCATCACTGCCACCGTCTTCACCGGGTGTGATGGTATTGGGCATATTGCGGAACAGGAGAGCCGCATCGCAAACCTGGAGCATGAGAGTATCGCCTCCGCGACAGCCATTGGCATCCTTTACTTTTACCCAAACCATTTCGGGCTCTATTCTTCTGCCGTCAACGGTTATAGTATTGCTTATATCTCCTGTTGACCACTGGTATTCGTTAAATACACCCGGATCAAGGGTCATGGATTCAGTTCCGCAAAGTGTGGTGTCCTTGCCAATATAAACATCGGGCAGGGGG